>CAYRND010000065.1:0-19619 GCA_964425365.1 uncultured Phycisphaeraceae bacterium | reverse complement strand
CATCCGGCGGAATCAAATGGATGCTGTCAGGATCATCATCGGCGGCGCGCCCGTCACCCAGTCGTTCGCCGATCAGATCCATGCCGATGGCTTCGCGCCCGACGCTGCAAGTGCAGTGGACCTGGTACGCAGCGTGGTTATCCAGGCAAAATAATAAAAGGAAATGCAGTGTCGCGAGCATACTATCAGCAACTGGCCCGGGCCCGGCATGGCGTGCCGGTGGGGACCGACCTGCTTCTACACGAGCAGGAGAACATGGATCGTGTTCTGAATGACGGCTCTCTGCTCGGGCAGGTGATTGCACAGGCGGCGGAGCGATACCACAGTCCACTCGCCATACCGTTGATGGACCTGCGGATCGAAAAGCAGATGCTCGCTGAAATGCTGAATATACCGCACAACCGGTACGAAATATTTCATCTGGATGCCACGCCCGACAAAACAATGATCGACTCGATTCGGCGCTACGTACAGAATTCGGATTCGCCTCGACCCAATGCGACGATCCAGGCCGTCAGGTACATTGCCGAGCAGACGGATTTCGTGCCGATCGGCATGGTCATCGGCCCATTTTCACTCATGGTGAAAATCCTTGATGAACCTGTTCTGAATGTCTATGCCGCCGCAACCGGCGCTGGCGGCTCAAGCGAAGATGCCGTCATGCTCTTTGCCACGCTGGAGATGGCGACGGAGCTGATCCTGGCGTATATCGACCGCCAGGTCGACGCCGGCGCCTCGGCGATCTTCCTCTGCGAGCCGGCGGCGAATATGATCTACATTTCACCGCACCAGCTTGCTGATGATGTTAATGGCCGGCCCGATATCTTCGATCGTTGCGTGATCCATTACAACCGTGTCATTGCCCGACACCTGGCACGACGACGCGTCGATCTGATCTTCCACGACTGCGGTGAACTGACAGATACCATGGTCAGCCGGTTCGGACATGAGCTGCATCCATCCGTACTCAGCCTCGGCAGTTCACGCAGGTTGTGGGAAGATGCCCCGCGGGTGCCGGATGATGTGGTGCTCTACGGCAACCTGCCCAGCAAGCGGTTCTACAGTGATATCGAGACACCGCTCCATATGATTGATCGCATGGCTGCCGATTTGACCCGGCGTATGGCGGAAATCAACCGGCCGTTTATACTCGGTACGGAATGTGACGTACTGGCCGTCGACGGCTGTGAATGTACGATCAGCCAGAAGGTCATGCGATTGTGCCGTTACGATTCGCCTGACGACTGCAAGGCGGTAAGAAATAGTACAATATCACAAGGCTGACACCGTGTTTCAGCCTTATCAGTTAGTGAATGGGTAAAGGAACGTTCAGCATTATGAAGACAACATCGGTTACCATGACCGGGCGGGAGCGAATGAACCGCATGCTGGAACGTCGCGAGCAGGACCGTATCCCGCGCCATGAAACATTCTGGCCTGAAACACTCGATCGCTGGCAATCCGAAGGACTCACAGGCGGTGAAATGGCCGCACTCGAAATTCTTGATGGCGATATCCGCAGCCTGTGCTGGTCCGAGCCCAAACCCTTTCCCGGCCGCTGTGAAATGATCGCCGAGGATGCGGATACCGTCGTATCCATTGGCTGTTACGGCGAAACGCAGCGACGATGGAAGAACAGGTCCGGCACACCCGAGCATATCGCCTTCGGTTGCACCAGCCGCGAGCAGTGGGAAACGGTCTATCTGCCGAAGATGATCAAGGCCGGAAGCGCCATCGATCCCGATCTCGCACGACGCGATTACCGACGGGCGTTCGAGACGGGCAAGTGGAGCTTCATGTGCGGGCTTGATCCCTTCGAAGGGTCGCGAAAAGTCATGGGTGATGAAATCACCATGATGGCTATGGTTGAAGATCCTCAGTGGATCCGGCATTTTTCACAGCACTACACCAGCCTCGTGCTGCAGGATTTTCAGACGGTTCTCGATATGGACATTCAGCCGGATGGGATCTGGCTTTACGGCGATATGGCGTACAACCATGCGACCATGTGCAGCCCGCAGATGTACAAAACGCTGATCTGGCCGGACCATAAACGCATCGCGGATTTCGCACATGAAAACGGCATGAAAATGATCTTTCATACCGATGGTAATGTGAATAATGTGATCGACCTGTATATCGAAGCAGGGTTCGACTGCCTGCAGCCGCTCGAGGCCAAGGCGAACCTCGATATCCGCCGCTTATGCCCGAAGTACGGCGAACAGCTGTCCTTCTTCGGGAATATCGACATCATGGTCATGATGACGAACGATCGCGAAAAAATCGAAGAGGAAATACGGTCCAAATTGGCAGCCGGCATGGCCACGCAGGGCTACGCATATCATTCCGATCATTCCGTTCCGCCGCAGGTAAGCTGGGAAACGTTCCTGTTTATTATCGAGTTGCTCGGAAGATACGGCAATTATTGACTTGGATCCAAACATCCATGCCGGACGTTCGATATACCTGTGAATGTCGAAATATGTCCCAATCGTCAGTATATGTATCCGAATCGATTGTCCGGCACGCATGTGCCGGCGCTGCGGTGATAACTGTATAGCTGTTTCTGTTAAATAGAATCATGTGTCATCAGTCAAGCTGGGTTTGACCGTGACTGTACTGTATAATTAACGTAATGCGGTCAGCCTGTTCGAAATCGCGCACACGGCCGATGAATCCGACCCCGCATTTCAGGAGGCTAACTTGATGAAACGGTTTTTCCATACGATGTCTGCCTTACCGATGCTCTGCATGTTATTGCTGATCTGCCCGGCAGTTTTGCACGCCGCCGGTGCGGCTACGGGTATTCCACTCACTTTCGACCTGCCGCAGGCCGGCTACGTCACACTTGTGATCGAAGACAATGCCGGCCGGCGCGTGCGGAACCTCGTCGGCCAGACCTATCTCGACGCCGGCGAACATACGCTCTATTGGGACGGTCTGGACCTGGGCGAGCGTAACGAAAAGAAACACCTGGTGCAGCATCGCATCGCGCCTGGTGCGTACCGGCTGCGAGGGCTGGTTCATGACGGTATTCAGATGATCTACGAGTTCTCCGTCTATTCGCCCGGTGACCCGCCGTGGTTCACCACCGATCATACCGGTGCCTGGCTGGCCGATCATACACCCCCGGCGGATGTGCTGTTCCTACCGGCTGGCAGCGGCTCGCCGTATGGCGACGATCAGGACCAACTGCTGCTCTGCAGCAATGTCGCCGAAAGCGGTTACGCACTTGTCTGGGTCGATGAATCAGGTCACAAACTGTTCAGCACCAAGATCAGCGGCTGGATGGGCGGAAAGGCGCTCGCACGGGATGACGGACCCGGGCCGGTCGATGACTTTTACGCTTATACCATCTTCCTGAGCAAGTCGAACTCGGATATCGGCGAAAGGGCGGGGGAAAACGGGGCCATCTGCCTCTACGGCCTGACTCCGCAGGGCAAACTTGTGCCGATCTGCAACTACGAGCCGGAAACCTGCGTTCCCTTTGACGCCTATAAAAGCCCCATCGCCTTCGATGTCCATAACGGCATGGCGGTCATCAGCAATATCCAGGGTAATAATCTGCTGTTTGTCGATGTGGCAAAGAAAACACTCATCGGGAAGCTCGGTTATGATTCGCCACGCGGCGTGGCCTTTGACGAAGCAGGCCGGTTGTATGTTGCAACCGGCGACCACGTCAATCGGCATACCGTTCAGGCAGGTGAGGCAAGGCTGGTCGACACGACACGACTGATCAAGTCGGGACTATCCCAAGCTCAGCAGATTCATATCGACCATCCAACCGGCGATATCTATGTTTCCGACTGGTCCGATGACCACCAGGTCAAGGTCTTTTCGAACGACGGCAGGTTACAGCGAATCGTCGGCCGACCCGGCGGCCCGCAGCTCGGCGAATATGACCCGCTTCGTATGCATCATCCGCGTGGTATGACCGTTGACAGCAAGGGCAGACTCTGGGTCGCCGAAGACGACTTCCTGCCGAAACGCGTCAGCGTCTGGGATGACCGCGGCAACCTGGTCAATGCCTTCTACGGCCCGCCTCAGTACGGCGGCGGGGGAGCGATCGATCCGAATGACCGGTCACGCTTCTATTATGCCTCCAGCTTCAATTACGGTTCCGCCGGCGGGCTCGCCTTCGAACTCGATTGGCAGACCGGCCGCTCGAAACTCACACATGTCTACCATCGCGATCCCGAACCCACCGGCCGACACGGATACTACTGGCAGGATGTCGATATGACCGCCCCGCAGGTCATGGCCTGCGATGCGCTGATGGGCGCGCCGCCTCAGTTCGCATGCCATATCGACGGCCGGCATTACATGATCAATACATTCAACGGCTGGGAACGCAAGAACGCAGGCGGCGGCATTTGGCTCATGGATGATCAGGGCGTCGCTTGGCCCGTCGCGGCTGTCGGTTGCCTCGACTGGATCATGATGCCGCACCTCGGATGGACCGGCCTGATACGTGATATCGATGACATACAGGCGAAATTCAAGGACGAACCTTTCAGACAGATGATATTTGCATGGTCCGACATCAACTTCGACCATTATATTCAGCCTGATGAAATTGAAGCGACATACCTCACCGATGACCAGGGTAATCGTTTCGGTCTACTGGACGGCCACGTCTGCTATGTCGATACTGATCTGTCCGTCGCCACACCCTACGGCGGAAGTCTGCCGGCACCTGAAATCGATGATAATGGTATTCCGCATTACGACCTCGATCAGTTCTCGTTCCAGGCTCGTTGCACGGAACTCGGCCATCCCTTCCAGGCGGACGACTGGTATATCAACTTCGGCTGGGTCTGGGCGACACGCGGTAACGTCTTCAGCGGCTACCGGAACGGCCAGGAAATGTGGCAATATCACGTGCAGGTCGGTGAACATACACCCGTGGCGGCGATCATGCCCGAGTACCGTGGTATGTTCGACGATCCCACGAAATACCTCGGCCCCGCGATTACGCCGAACGACGGCGAGGCAGGGCCGGTTATTGCCGTCAATAATGACCTCGGTGCCATCTACCTCATGACCGTCGACGGCCTGCTCATCCAGTCGCTCGGCGGTGACAGTCGTGTCACGCCTCTCTGGCGACATGACAAGGCCGAACGCGGGATGGTCATCGAAAATATCAGCTTCGGCAGTGAACTGTTCCATCCGACAATCAACAAAACCAGTGACGGCGAAATCTACCTCATTCCCGGGCACGAACATACCAGTATCCTTCGACTTGACGGATTCGATTCACTCAAACGTCTTGATTTCGGCTCGTTCAACGTAAGCAGCGAGATGCTCGAAGGCATTTCGGAAACAGTCGTGGATACCGGCGATAAACATGAGGTCAAGGAACTGAAGGTTGCTATCCTGTCCGAACCCCTTACAGTCGATGGCGATTTGTCCGATTGGTCTTTAAACGAATCGCAATGGGCGAAAATCGATGCGATGGCATCGGCCTCGATCTGCGTGTCAGACCACATGCTCTACGCCGCCTACAGAACGGGTAATCCGAACCATCTGGTCAACGCCGGTGTCGAATACCCGTTCTTCTTCGTCACCGGGGCAACACTCGAACTGATGCTGGGGACCGATCCGTCCGCACAGCAACCCCGGCATGAACCGGTGGAAGGCGACCTGCGACTGCTGGTTACACGCGTTGACGGCCGTGATCGCGCGGTACTCTACCGCCCGGTAGCGCCCGGTACGCCTGAAAATCAACATGTCCGGTTCTCCTCGCCCGTCGGAATGGTCGATTTCGACCAGGTCATCGATGTCAGCGATTATCTCACGCTCGAACAGCGAGGCGGCGATTTTGAACTGGCGATACCACTTGAAGTACTCGCCCTTCAGCCGCGATCGAATACAGTAATCACTGGTGATATCGGTATCCTGCGAGGCAACGGCGCAGAGTCGACACAACGAATCTATTGGAACAACCGGTACACCAGTTCAGTCTGCGATATCCCCACCGAATCAAGACTCCAGCCCGCAAACTGGGGACTGTTCAGATTTGCAGACGAGCGTTGACCAGGGCGACGAATTCCAGATAACAGGCAAGTACCACATCCCGGTCGAATTCACTGATGGCAATGATCCCGGCCGGAAGTCACGACCATTGCCATCAGTGGGGTAACAGACGATGGTCGCATACTCAACCACATCGCACAAATACCCCGTGGAATTTCCGGTAAACCGGAACTGTCATGAGCTTGTTCACGTTCGTTGTGGGGGAGGTTGTCAGGTTGAGGCCATTTTTCCGTATAGATTCTTCAATGATTGTGGTCAGGTATTGAAGAATACATTTTTCAGGATTGCGGGTTAACCGGTCTTGATGCGTCACACTTGTTTGCTGTAAAGTAGGGCATAAGGCATAACTTGCTCTAGGGTTTGATCTGCCTTCAGGCTGATATCTGATCAAAGTCATCTGGTTGATATTGATAGCAATTTTCCCAGGTACAGGTATATTTGTGAATTCCACGATAGTACTCACCACACTGAATGCAAGGTATGCACACACGGCGTTCGGGCTAAGATATCTGAAAGCCAATCTGGGACCGCTGTCCGATCATGCGGCCATCACCGAATTCAATATCAGGCAGCCGGTTGCAGAAGTGACAAGCCGATTATTATCCGCCAATCCGACGATACTTGGCATCGGGGTCTACATCTGGAATGTTGCCATGACCACGGACGTGGTAAGACAACTGAAAAAAGAGCGGCCTGAAATGACCATTGTCCTGGGCGGGCCCGAAGTCAGCTACGAATGCGATCGTCAACACTGTTGTGATATCGCGGATTACATCATCTGCGGCGAGGGCGAATCCGCATTCGCCTCCTTGTGCAGGCAATTGCTCGCGGGCGAAATGCCCGATGAAAAAGTGATCATTGCCGGGCGGCCTGCTCTGGATGAACTGATTCTGCCTTATGACCTCTATACCGCTGAAGATATCGCGCACCGTGTTATTTACGTCGAATCATCACGCGGCTGCCCGTTCGGCTGTGAGTTCTGCCTCTCCTCTCTCGATGACCAGGTTCGCTGTTTTACACTTGATCCCTTCCTGGATGCCATGCAGAAGTTGATGGACCGCGGCGTAAGGCAGTTCAAATTTGTCGATCGTACATTCAATTTGAATGAATCGCGATGTTGCAGCGTACTGTCGTTTTTCCTCGATCGTTATCAGCCGGGTATGTTCCTGCACTTCGAGATGATTCCTGACCGGTTGCCTGACAAACTGCTTGATCTGATCGTACAGTTTCCAACTGGTTCAATACAGTTCGAAGCAGGCGTGCAGTCGTTCAATTCGGAAGTGCTCGACCGCATCGGTCGCCGACAGGATATGATAAAAACAGAAGCGAACCTGTTATGCCTGCGAAAAAAGACAGGGGTGCATATCCACGCGGACCTGATCGTGGGCCTGCCGGGTGAAGATGTGTCCAGCATCCGAAGCGGTTTCGACCGACTGATCAGACTTGAGCCGCAGGAGATCCAGGTGGGAATCCTCAAACGCCTCCGCGGCTCACCGATTGTACGCCATGATGATCAGTGGGGCATGGTCTATAGCCACGGGCCTCCCTATGAAATCATTCAGAACAGCCTGATCGATGCGCCTATGATCGCACGACTCAAGCGGTTCGCCCGGTACTGGGACCGGATCGGTAACAGCGGCAATTTTGTGCACACGAAACAGTTGATCTGGCAGCAGCCGGCGGATGATACAAACCTGATGTCACCCTTCGATGCCATGTTGCAGCTTTCTGACCGGCTGTACGAAAAACTGGGCAGGACACATGGCATTGCACTGATTGAGTTGATGGAGCAGTTATTTATCTACCTGACCCGGGTGATCGGCCACGATTGTGACAGGGTGGCTCGAACCCTCTGGTCTGATTACCGCCGCTGTCGTGATGCCGATTGTCCGGTCTTCCTGCGTGATTACGTGGACGTCGCTTCCCAGAAAGCCGTTCATCGCAGCGGCATACCGCCACGCCAGTCGCGTCATATGCTATCATGAAACCGTACCTGAAAACACGGTAGATGAGGTGTTGTATGGAATGTAATCAGCAGAAGAATATGAAACGGTGTAACTGTTCCTACGAACCCTGTTCACGTAAAGGAATTTGTTGCGATTGCCTGGCGTACCATCTGAAAAATCGCGAACTGCCCGCGTGTTGCTTTCCCGACGCAATCGAACGAACGTTCGACCGCTCATTCGAACGCTTCGCCGGACTGGTCAGCGGTGGAAAACTGTAAGACACACAAGTGCCATGCTCCTGGAATTAAATCATGGCCGAAACGGTGACGATGGAATCAAGGTTAACAGCATAAAATCATGTCAGGATTGGGAGAATACGATATCGATTATCCCGGTAATACATATAACCACGCCGATCATGCTGTTGGGCGTGAAAAATGACAGAGTCATATATTGCGCGTGCGATTTCCAGATCAGGACATGTTCAATAACCAGGAGAAGAACGGCCAGGATGCACCCGATCGTAAAGTATTGATCGAAAGCTGCATAAAAATGATTCATCGAAATAAGCAGCAGAATCGTCAGGGCATGCATCAACAGACTGAACAGTTTTGCCTGATAACGGCCCATACATGCTGGGATCGAGTGTAAACCCAGTTCGCGATCGATCGCACAGTCCTGAATCGCATAAATAATATCAAAGCCGGCAACCCAACATAAAACCGCTGTTGCCAGTAGATAGATAGGCAGCTTGCCGAGAAAACCCGGCTCGATCGCAATGGTGGCCGCAATCGGACTGATCGCCAGCGCCAGACCCAGGCATAAATGAGACAGCGAGGTAAAACGCTTGGTATAGCTGTAGGCGGCCAGGTAAATCAGTACCAGCGGCGAAAGCAGAACCGGCCACGAGTTGTCGTATATCAACCGGAAACCCGCGCAGGCGGCGATAAATCCGAATGAACTGCCGGTCGCAACGCCGAGCATGAAACCCCTTTTAATACGCATGCTCGGGATCGCACGTGATTGTGTCCGTGGATTCAACACATCGAAGTCCGCGTCGGCCCAGCGATTGAATGACATGGCAGACGTGCGAGCGAATATCATGCACAAAACTAATAAGCCCGCTTCTACTACGCTAGGCAGCCTGTCGGCATCAGCCGCTGCCATGAACATGGCCAGCACCGCGAAGGGCATCGCGAATACCGTATGGGATAGCTTGATATCTCCCGCAACAACAAGCAGTTGGCGGATCAAACCCGAGGCCGGTTCCTTGTCCTGCATCAGATCTTTCATCACACGTTATTATAATAGTGGATGCAGAACGGACGCGAACCGGCTGATATGGAAATCAACCATGCACGATCAACAATGGACGCTTTTCGATATCACGGGATGCCAGGCGGCTCCTGATCAATCGACGCAATCGCGGAATGATTACACACTGAAACGTGAAAGCCGTCGAAAACAAAACGACAAGGACGCTTTCGCAGCAGAAAATCAATACGCACGTGTGCGCTTCAGCGGCGCGGCGAAGGTCATGCATCATATGGCGGACAGTCTCAGTAACTGTGCGACCATGGCTGAGGCCGGAACATATCTCGGCATCATCCGGAAAACATCGAAGAAGATCGAGGATGTGATCGTTCGGAAACAGATCACGCCCGACAGACTCACAGCCATCAGCAGGGCGGCAAGAGGATGGCTGGCGTTCTTTTCCCATGAAGCCAATATCGAACGGTATCTGAATACAGCACGACTTGCCCGAACCGCTTTCGAAGAACATTTGAAAAACCGCAGACGATGGCCGAAACCGATTCATGCTTCTCTGCGGCCGATCCGAAGCCTCTACCGATTGCAGGCTGAACAACACTATACCACGCTGGTACTGCCCGTCGCTATGATCTGTTTTGATTATGTCGATTTCAACGCACTCGCCGGATACGCAGGCGGCGAATCAGCAGGGCGAAAACACGTTCACCTGAAAATGATGTCCGAACCGTTTCAGAGAATTCAGGCTGAACTGGAAATACTCGGCGGCAAGGCCAATAAAGAAAACGGGCATTTTCATGATCTCGCTGATTCGTTCAATCGTGTCAACCGGTGCTATTTCAATAATGCCATGATCCAGCCCCATCTGGCGTGGAGCGGAAGGTTGTCTCGCAGGCAGTTCGGCTCTTATTCACTCGTCGACGACAGGATTGTCGTCAGCTCGGTTCTGGATCATCCTGAAGTGCCGCAGTACGTCGTCGATTTCATCATGTACCACGAAATGCTCCACAAACACCATGGTATTCAGTGGAACAACAACCGCATGCATGTCCACACGCCCGCATTCAAACGCGATGAACGACGATTCGACCTCTTCAAACAGGCCGAGACCTTCATCAACCGGCTTGCACGTATTAATCCTTGTACGGATCGAATTCATCCGAACCGGCCATCGCCACGCCGACCGGCCTGAGAACATGAAGAACATGCAACGTACAGTTGTGATAAGCGAGTACCTCGTCAAGACGCTTGTAGCAATGCGGACTTTCATCCGTACCCGCTCCACGAAGCTCGACACCGGCACGTTGCACCCGGTCTTGCATCATCTCACGCGAAATGCAGCCCGGCGTGACACGCTTCGGCTTCTTCTCGCCACAACCGTTGCGAACCCATTTTACCTTGCCCGCAGCCTTCGTCCTTGACAGAACACGCCCTGCGCCATGGACCGTCGAATAAAGCGATAGACGGCTTTCGTCACTCTCGATACCTTCGACTATCACCGAGTTGTCAGCCATCGTCCCGCCGATGAAACTCTTCTGGCCCGGCCGGGCAGGGGTCGCGCCCTTACGGATCACCCATTGCATGCGACCGTCATGCTCCTCGCGCCAGGCAAAATTGTGATGGTTGTGCACTGCCTCCAATATATTCGCGCCCATCAACGATGCGACCTTGTTGCACACCCAGTCCCGACCCGCGTAGGCATAACGACCGGCGAGATTCATACACGCAATATAGGACTCCCCGAGCGACGAACGCTCGTCAAGCAGGACCGGATCGACATGGACCCCGTCCTTGCCGCCGCCTTCATGAATGAAATGCGTCGCCAGCTTGTGACCCAGACCACGCGAACCGAAATGGACACCGCACCAGACCCGATCCCCTTCATCAATGAACAGATCTACGTAGTGGTTGCCCGAGCCGATCGTCCCGAGTTGTGACATTGCCATCGAACGTAGTTTCGCCGCAATCGGAATCGACCATGCGGGGTCATCGTGAAATAGCGGGTGCTCCACTCGCTCCTTGTTCTTCAACCCCACACCGAATGAAAGTACACGCCAAATATCATCCATGATCTTCTTAATATGACGCTTCAATTCTTCCGCACCGATGTCCAGACGGACGGCCTTGTTCCCGCATGCAATGTCGTAACCCACGCACGAAGGACTCACCACGTCATCGTAGCTTGCAACCCCGCCGATCGGCATGGCATAACCCAGATGATGATCTGCCATCAGCGCCGCCCGGTTCGCTCGACGCGAACAATTCACAATCTGGGACACCGCATTGTCCTCCGGCACACCCCAGACTGGAATGCTGTCGATCATCCGGTATGTCATGACCGTGTAACTCCATCAGGTCCGCCGGACCAGCGTATCGACAAACTATGCGGAACCGATAGCAGGTCCAGACAACGGCCCGCTACAAAATCGACCAGATCCTCAATACGCTCAGGAAGCTGGTAGAAACCCGGTGAGGCAGGGGCGATCACCGCACCCGCTTCCGTACATACCTGCATGTTACGGATATCGATCAGACTGATCGGCATCTCACGGTGTACCAGCACCAGACGGCGACGCTGCTTCAGACATACATGCGCCGCTCGATGCAATAAATTCTCCGATCGACCCGAGGCCACCGCCGATAAGGTGTTCGATGAACAGGGTATGATGATCATGCCGTCATGAATAAACGAACCCGATGCGATTACGGCTCCTGTATTATGGTAAGAATATACCGACAGACTGCCGGAACACGACGCCGGTAGGCTGCGCCCCAGTAGAGCAGGAGCATCAACCACCTCGATGCCGAGCTCATCATGCGCCACACGGCGTCCCGAAGGACTGACCACCAGATGAACGTCAATACCGGCGTCCAGAAGCAGATTCAACAGACGCCTGGTATAAACGATCCCACTGGCGCCTGTTACACCCACTATGATCCGTCTCGATTTCATATCCGCATTGGATGGCACTTTCAGCTCCCGTCAGATAGTTCAATCAACACGCTCAATTATATTGGCCCGGCCGACGTTAAGTGAAGGCGTCTTGATACTCATTATTCATCACAAACAACCAGAACCAGTCTGTCCTCATGAATATGGCAATCAGTTACCCGTATCAATCGAGAGCCGGGCAGTTCAATGACCGGGTTAAGCACAGGATCATCGATCAGTTTTACCAGCGAATCCGCAAGTGCATTGTCGCCGCTATGCTTCATCCCTTCCGCAATCCGGTGAACAAGCAGCTTGCGGGGTATCGGCATGATCCCGGCACGGATCGACTCGATCCTCAAATCCAATCGCCCGTCCGCTCTGAACGACGGTGAGATCACAAGACTCACAACCTGGTCGAACTGCGGTAGTTGCACGCGAAATGCCGTAACCAGATTACCCGATTCACTGCTCAGCATGAAACCGCCGAGCCACGGCGGTAATGAAATATTCTGATTGGCCAGCCATTTCGGTAACGCCTGCGAAAGCCATGCATTGACCTGGTCGTACCGGACAGGGATCGATCGTCTCGGATGCGATTCCTCGGAAGACGCGACGAACCCGTACGGATCATTCAACTCGTTCAGAAAGGTATTCTGAAAGTTCACCGCGATCGTTTCCAGCTCTTCAGGTGTTCGGGATCCCAGATACGTCCGGTTACGCTCCCAGTACTCCGGGAGGCTGGTCCACATCACGTATAGGGTCGTGACCGTAATGCACAGTAGGCCGAAGGTCACTATCAGAATCCCCGAAAATCCGAATCGATAGCGATGGGGATCCAGGAGTCTTGCTTTCGACGCCAGATTACTCATATCGCCCCAACGATGAAATCAATGGCCACGCGGAATCAGGTGCTCCGCCGACTGGGCCAGATATTGATGAAGTAATTCATGATCCGTGACGACATCCAGCATCTGCTCGTAACCGTGCAGTCGCTCTATGTCGGACAGGGACGGATTGCCGGTAATCTGTCCGATCGCTTCATTACCCAGTGCTTCCGTGGCCGTGATGAACCAGTCGGCTGCACGCCTGCATTCGCCGGGTTCAAACCAGCGGTTCAACCATGCCATCGAGGGGCGGGGTAATACACATTCCACATGATGCGAACCCGCTGCAGGACGGATACGCCACGCGTCGGCATCGGCGGCATTATCAGCGTACAGGATTTCAATATAGCTGCCCGAAGAGCGAGCCGCCTGATATATCCACTTCGCAACCTCATGTCCATGTGGATGGGTGATTACAATACAACCCGCTTCGATGCACAACGACTTCTCACGTAGCGATTCGTCGGTTTCTCCCTCGCTGCCGAGACGGATCACGCCATCCGCTGCCAGCAGCCTTCGCTGACGACGGCATTCCTGTAGCGGTAAGACGATGCGTGCATACACCGGCCAGGCCGCCCGGGTTTTCGCCTCTTCCAATGCCTCGCGGCATAGTCGTTCACATGATAGGTAGTCGTTCTTAAACAGCGATTCCGATGCCTTCTCCATGATGTTGTCGAGTTGATCGGACATCCAGTCATCCCCATGAATCAATGCGATGGAACAAACGCCGTGTAAATGGCCTGGACAGCCTTCTCGAAATCATGGGCGTTAATCCCGATGATGATGTTCAACTCGCTTGAACCCTGGTCGATCATCCGGATGTTGATGTTCGCCATCGCCAACGCGCTGAATAGACGCGCAGCCATGCCCGGCATACGTGACATCCCTCTTCCTACCGTTGCTATCACCGCCATATCAGGGTCAATATCGATCGCGTCCGGATGACATTCCTGACGAATCTCTTCCAGGACGCCATCCAACTTGCCCTCCAACTGAGAATCCGCGATCACGACACTCATCGTGTCGATCCCGGACGGCATGTGCTCGAAACTGATCCCGTTGACCTCCAGTACATGCAGCAGCCGCCGGCCGAATCCGATTTCCGTGTTCATCATCGCTTTCTCTACATTGATGACAGTGAAATCACGCCGGCCCGCGATACCCGTAATCGCATATGCCGTCTGGCTCAGGGGCTTGTCAGACCCTTCACTCACAATCGTCGTGCCCGGTGCCTCCGGATCGTTCGTATTGCGAATATTGACAGGAATACCCGCGCCACGCACCGGAAATACCGCTTCATCATGAAGCACCGTCGCACCCATGTAGGATAACTCTCGCAGTTCACGGTAGGTGATCGTATCGATTGTCTTCGGTTGATCCACAATACGCGGATCCGCCATCAACAGACCCGAGACATCCGTCCAGTTTTCATAAAGGTCCGCTTTCACACCTCGGGCGATGATCGCGCCCGTGACGTCTGAGCCACCACGGCTGAAGGTCTTCACCTGACCGTTGATATCCTGGCCGTAAAAACCGGGAATGACCGCTTGTGGCGTATCCGATAACGACTCCGATACCGAATCATATGTCTTCTGCTCGTCAAGGCGGCCTCGCTTGTCAAAATAGATCATCTCAGCGGCATCGAAAATCGGACAGCCCAGGCTGTCTGCTATGATATGAGCGTTCAGATACTCTCCCCGGCTCGCCGCATAATCGGCAGGACCTCCGCTTTCCGCAATACGAATAATCTGACGCTTGATATCCGACAGCAGGGGGGTTACATCGAGGTGGATATTCAAATCGGAGGCAATCTGAAGGTAACGGTCGGCAATAATATGATAAACGTCATCAAATGGCAGACCCTGCTTCGCATGTTCATGACACAGATACAGCAGATCCGTGATCTTCTGGTCTTCTTTATGTCGCTTTCCTGGCGCCGATGGTACGATATAGCGTTTCGAAGAATCAGACTGAATGATGTTCACCGCCTTCTGGATCTGCGAGGCATCTGCCAATGAACTACCACCGAATTTACAGACTTTCAGTGCCATGGTTAATCCTTCACCAAGTATCCGTCTCGATCGCCAGCTGGGAAATGTAACCGCCTTTCAGCATTTACGCCAGTTCATGACGATTCATTTCACCGACTTGATCGCCTGCATCAGACTGAAAAAGAACGAAAAGTCTCGATTCTCTGAACCCATAGCACCTCGCGACATTCGACGATGATGCCATGTCGGTATTGTCGTCACAATCGCAATCGATGCCCGATCCCCACGCCAGATCCCAATCGACTCCGATATCAACCTGGCCACCACCGATAGCCTTACTTCACAAACTACCTGTTTTAACCAATTCCGCACGGACATAGCATGTTAGGGTTACGGCCTGTGGTCTGGCTGCATTTTTATCAACTTTATAACATTTGCCGATTTGACCACGTGTCCGATAAGGTTCATAATATGAAATCCTGCTAAAAGGGAGGAGTGATCCCTCAGAATTCAGTGGGTTAGTTAAGAAAGACTGTTACTCTCATGAACTTTTTTACCATAGAAAGGGTGCAATCGATGCAATCCAAGTTCTTCAAAATGATGGCGGTTTTAGCTTTAGTTGTCTTCTCGGTCGGCGTGGTGAATGCCGAAACGCTACTGATCGATTTCGAAAATGTTCCACCAGTCCCACAGGGACCGAGTGTTTTCTCCTCGGCCGGACCGGCTCAGACACTTGATGTCGATGGCAAGGCAACCGTATCGAACGGTGTCGTGCTCGGCTACCCCACCAATCTGCCAGCGACACCCTATGCCACCTCGCCGAATCTCTACGGTACCGCTCATTTCGCCGATGCCAGCTTGACACCGAACATCACCATTGATTTCGATCCGACCTTCGAAGTTCACAAACTCGAAGGACTCCTTTTCAATGGTTGGACTCAGACCGTCGATTACACCGTCACCGCCTATGATGAAGATGACAATGTCATCGACACCGATTTCTTCGATGATATGCCCTCAAACTATGACGGCGGTTACGGCGAGTTTTCACTCGACGCCGTTGAGGCGATCGCCAAAGTCGTCTTCTCGCCTGATAATGATACCAACTGGGACTATTTCATCGATTCCATTACAGTCAATGCTACACTCCAGGATATCTTTGATGTACCCACGCCCGCCGCTGCCGGTATGGGATTCGTCCTGCTGGCCGGTATCATGCTTCGCTCACGTCGCAGCATCGCCTGATCTGTAGTAGTTGATGTAAAAATTCAATAACGACGAATTGAATCCATCGTCCCGCCAGGATCACCATGTGTGAAACCGACGGGACGATGTTTTTTTTACTCACCTCGCCATTCAACACACCATACCGCCCGCCAAGTCAACTACGGAAAAACCCCATCATTATTAATCAGAAGAATGATTGACTGATGACCTTTCACCGGAATGATTTACCGGACGTGAACGTTACGACAATGTTCAAAGGGCAAGTGACGAAACGCGTTGTTTCCACTTTCAGCCTGGCGGAATTGCATTTTATGAAAGGATAACGTGATGATACTGAAGAAAACGTTGGTCGCCGTGGTCTGCCTGGGGCTCCTCACGATACCCGCTGGGTTGCTCTCGGCGGAAACTTTGTTGATCGATTTCGAAAATGTCCCGCCGCTGCCGGAGGGACCCAGCCTCTTCTCCAGTGCAGGACCCGCTCAAACGCTTGACGTTGATGGAAAAGCAACTGTCAAAAACGGTGTGGTACTCGGGTATCCGACAAACCTGCCCGCAACACCCTTTTCCACTGAGCCGAACCTGTACGGTACCGCTCATTTCGGGGATGCTTCATTGACTCCTTACGTGACCATCGAGTTCGATGAGACTTTCGAAGTACACAAACTCGAAGGATTGCTCTTCAATGGATTGACCACTACCGTGGATTACACCGTTACGGCCTATGACGGCGACGATAATGTCGTCGATAGTAATTTCTTCGATGATATGCCTTCCAACTTCGATGGCGGGTTTTCCGAGTTCTCTCTCGAAGCGGTCGAGTCTATCGCTAAGGTTGTTTTCTCCCCCGAAAGTGATAGCTCATGGGATTACTTCATCGATACAGTGGTAGTCAACTCCACGCTGAGGGATACATTTGAAGTGCCCACACCTGCCGCGGCAGGCATGGGATTCGTACTGATGAGCGGTATTATACTGCGATCACGACGCAGACAGGTCTGAACCTGACCAAGTAGTTCACCAACTTGTAACACATCACCGAAACCGGCCGTTCGTTTGAACGTACGTCCGGTTTTTATTTTAGATGAATCGCCAGGGTCGGTTTGAAGCCTCCTCCACGCCCTTTGCAGTAAATACTGGATCTGTGTTTTCACTCCCGCTCACTGAACGTGTACGGCCCAGGTCGAGACTTACCACGGGCGGCCCGGCCCATCGGGAGGAGCCTGGGGGCGAAACCGCCAGACTGAACTGCCGTCAACCTGTGACACACGGTACATCACAACGAACCTTCATGGGCTATATACGAAAAATCCGGATGGTCCGGTTTTAAGTTGCTTGCAATGAAGCACATAGAACAGCTGGATTCAACAGGCACAGCACACCGCTCTTAACCGGTATTCGACAGTTGTAAAATTCCCCTTATACTGTCTTCCTTGAATCGGTGATCCTTGCCCGGGTGGCGGAATTGGCAGACGCGCAGCGTTGAGGTCGCTGTGGGAGTAACATCCCTTGCAGGTTCGACCCCTGTCCCGGGCATTGAAGTGCTTCGAGAACTCCACATATCTGATCTCGCGGTCATTGAAGATCTCGTCCTGGAATTCGACGCCGGACTCAATGTCTTTACCGGCCAGACGGGCGCAGGGAAAAGTCTGATCATCGGGGCCTTCGAAAGCCTCCTCGGTCTTAAAAGCGGAACGCAGCTGATCAGACCCGGTGCAGGCGAGGCCAGAATCACCGGACTATTCGATCTGACGGATCCGCAGCTCGCTTCTGAAATCAACGAAAACTGGGATATCAACGTTCAACATGATGACCAGATCCTCATTACTCGGAAATTGTTCGATACCGGCAGGAGCAGCCTCGCCGTCAACGGAAGACCCGCTACCACAAGTATGGTCAGGGAACTCGGACAGAGACTCGTCGATATTCACGGACAACATGACCACCAGTTCCTCCTGAAACCCGCTAATCAACTGCTTATCCTCGATGCCTGCGCCAGAGCGTTCGATCTCCGAATATGCTTCCAGAAACAACTCGCGCTGTATCGTGCATGCATCGAGCAGAAACAGACGCTGCTCGCAGGTAGAACGCTACGAAAACAACAGCTCGAACTGTTCGAATTTCAGGCCGCTGAAATCGACGACGCACTACCGAAAACAGGCGAATTCGCCGAATTACAGGCCAGGCATGATGTCCTCGCCAACCTCGAACGGATCAGGCGCGAGCTTGGACAGGTTCATGCCGCTTTGTATGAATCTGACGGATCCGTGGTCGAACGACTAGAAGTCATGTGTCATGTACTTCGCGACCTCGAAGAGATCGACCCGGCATTGAACAGCATCTGCACGCAACTCCAGGAAGCTACGTTGAACCTCAGGGAGACAGTATATGAACTGGCAGGTTACAACAACAGACTCGATGTCGACCCCAATGAACGGATCGAAGTCGAACAGCGACTCAATCAGTTGAATCGCATTATTCAGAAATACGGCGATGGCAGGCAGGGGGATGATCCTGTCATACCGGTCCTGGCCGCTCGACAGCAGCTCGAGCTGGAAATCAAACGCTTGAAGACCGAAAGCCGGGACCTCGACCATATCGATGGGCAGATCAACACGCTTCAACGTGATTTGATACGACTGGGCCGGCAGTTGACCGATTCTCGGAAGGAAGCAGCAGGTAGATTGCTGCCGCTTATCGAAAAACAACTCAAAGAACTCGGTATGGAAGAAGCACGTTTCAATTTGCATTTCCATACCACCGACGATTTGGATAAGGCAACCACCGGCGGACTGGATACCGTCGAAATGCTCGTCAGAACCAACCCGGGCCAGGAATGCCTGCCTTTACGAAAAATCGCCAGCGGCGGCGAAATGTCACGTGTCATGCTCGCGCTCAAATCCGTGCTCGCTGATAATGATCGAATCAGCGTGCTGGTCTTCGACGAAATCGATGCCAATATCGGGGGACGACTCGGTAGCGTCATCGGACGAAAACTCAGGGAACTCACACGGGCAAATCATCATACGCGACAGTGCACACGGGAAAACAATCGTGACAACGCGCGGCACCAGATATTATGTATCACGCACCTGCCCCAGATCGCAGCTTTCGCTGACCGGCATTTCCGCGTCGAAAAAAATTATCGCGGCAAGGGGACTGCAAGGCAGACCATTACCACCGTCTCCACTCTCGACGGCAGAGAACGTATCGCAGAACTCGCTGAAATGATGGCAGGTAAACATACCACCGAAACCACCTTCAAACAGGCTTCCGAACTGCTCGCCGCCGCCGCAGTACCGTAGACATATTCAAATACAGTACCCCACGCATCCAT
>CAYRND010000064.1:0-19919 GCA_964425365.1 uncultured Phycisphaeraceae bacterium | reverse complement strand
CCGACACAAAACGTCTGGCCCAAATGTACCGCTCGCCCCGAAACCGCCACCTTTTTTCAATAGCCGGCATACGCCGCCGCGTCTGTAACTGCGCGACGCGGCCAGGACCACCGATGGCATCAGGCTCGATCACTTATCGAGCTTCACGCCTTCAGTAGGTTCGACGACGATGTGAATTGGTAATAACACGAAACCAATGAAAACCGGAAACCAGTAACGCAAACACAGGACCACGGCCATGCGAATCAAAGATAATCAACTCATCGAAGAAATTATCAATAACCAGTTCGATCCATCTACCATCACCAGAAAATACCGCATTACGCATTCACAGCTCGCCGACTGGCTCGCAAAAAATAAAATCAAAAAAATCCTCGACCGGTACATGTACCTCGCCGAAGTACAGAACCAGCTCACCGTTACCAGATACAAATCTCAGGCTCTCGTTACTCTGCTACAGTTCGCCGCGGCCCAACCGCCCGAAAACGCTACACCCGAATCACGACGCGCAGCAGCCGATATCATGAAAATACCGGCTCCTAAAACCTCCTTGAATAAAACAACCGATAGCACTGAACTCGATCGAAAATCAAGCACGACGGCCTCAGCAAAGCGATCTCGCAGATCTGAAAAATCAGAACAATCCCAAAATAATCAACAACACCAACACGATACCTCGGACCAACCGCAGGACCCCTGCCCCGATAACCCCAACCGCATTCCGTTCGACGAACAGGACCTCACAGTCACTTTCCGAGAAGAACTCTACGGCAAAGCATGCGATAACTGTCCGCATCACCCCTGCAAAGGAACTGACTGCGATATATTCCAGCAGTACGTCAGCGCACCACACTGCTACCCATTCCCCAGACGGTCAAACCCGCTCTACAACAAGGAAGGAATACTCACACTATGCCCGCCGCCTGTCGATACCCCTCACGATCAGAAACAATCAATATCCTGCAGCCGCCGCAAAACAACTGGCAACTCCACAAATTCATCCAACTCCACTTCAACCTCAACGTCACCACGCATGTCATCAACCCCAACCACACACCGCCATTCAACTACCTCGTACACACCTTCTTCGAACACATAGGGACCCGGAAATGGGGACACTAGACATTGTTTGAGCAATTATTCTGTGTTGTCCCCATTTACACCCCCCATTCACCCGCGGGCAGTACGCTTTCATTGGTATTTGCGGATTTGACGCCAGAAAGCACGCCGCAGGCTGGTATCAGCGGGATTGAAGTCTACGGCGTGGCAGCACAAGGCGGCCGGGATGAGATTGTGAAGCTGGATTTCGGCAGTACGTATTCTGAACTGGCGACAGAATACACCCGCGTGAGGCCGGGGGGCAGGTCGCAAATTGCATATAACACCTGACCTGCCTTCTTAATCCGCCGGGTCTGGTGGGCACAAAGGTTAAATCCGCCAGGCGTCGATTTCCAGCGGGCTGTCACCGCATCCTTATCTTTTCAAGTTGCTTGCCACGAAGTTTCACGAGCTTACCAGAATCGTTTCAGTGAGGCACGGATTGTAACAGCGAATTTGGCGGGGCAACTGAGTCTGACACGCTGCTGGAAGACTCGTCGCGGGTTGGCGTCGATCTGGTCGAGTAGGCCCCGGTAGATTCGCATCATGGCCCAGCTTGTGGCCCGGCAGGCGGGGTTGATGCACTGTTCAAGTGCTTCGCTGCGATTGTAATACTCTCGCGCACGTACTACCTGGAAGTGTATCAGGTCATCGTAGTTACTGTCGAGACTGCCGGTGAGCAGTTGCGATTCCGTAACGCCGAATCGACGGAGTTCATCGGCCGGCAGGTAGATCCTGTCACGACCGGCATCTTCCTTCAGGTCACGGAGTATATTGGTCAGTTGCAGTGCGATGCCCCGGTGTTCGGCCATACGACGCGTCTCACGTTCACCTTCAAAACCCCAGATGGTGATACAGACCAGTCCCACTACAGAGGCGACTTTATAACAATAGTGTCTGAGCTCGTCGAAAGTTTCATACCGGCGTACCGCTAGGTCATCCAACTGCCCGTCGAGCATATCATGGAACCATACCTGCGGAATTTCGTATCGCGTGACCACATCATGGAATGCCGGCCACAGCTTCGTGATCGTTTCATTCGGATCATCTGTGCCATCGAGTGCGGCATGCGGATCCTCGCAGACCTGCGTCATACGCAATCGGAATGCATTGATGGAGTCCTCGCTGCAGCCGGGACTGTTCGTACTGTCATTACTGGGATTGTCGTCGACCAGGTCGTCACAAGCTCGCATGAAAGCGTAAATCACGTAGATCGCGGAACGCCAGGGTTCCGGTGTAAGCCTGAGACCATAGTAGAAGTTCCGAGCCCGTGTACGGGTGACCTCATGACAGTGACGGTACGATGTTCGAAGTGCAGCCTGTGGCAATCGGCACGACGACGTCTTCTGCTCCCGGCGATTCATCAACCTGACACTTTGCTGAGTCATCGTACGATCCATCCTGTCCGATTGATGCAACAGGCAGCCTATCCGGTGAGTTTAGCGGCCATGACACGCAGCATCAGCCAACCTTTGGCAACTGTTCCGAGCGTGGGCCGATGGGTGAGTGTATTGTATTGTGATCGCCTGATACGGGTTAGTACAGCTTCACCACCAAGTGAGAAGAGCTTGATCTCCGGCCTGAGATCGCTTCTGATCAGGGGCCAGAGTTCCCGTCCCTTACGGAACATCGGCCATGTACGCTCGACCAGATCATGGATGGTGCGTTGATAGGGAACAAGAACCGCTCGCATGCCGCGGCTGGGACCGTGACAGGCACACGAATCTGTCGAACAGGTTCCGTCCGTATCATGGTCTTCACAGTCGAGTTGCACCACGCGGACCATGACTCCGATATCGAGTCCATGTTCCGATGCGATATCCGAGGGGATATAGACGCGGTCGCGTTGGATGATATCGCGTCGGACATCCTGCCAGAAATTCGCCAACTGTAATGCCGTGCAGGTAGCATCGCTGAGCTGCTGCCGCTGCTGATCACGGTAGCCGCAAAGGTATAACACAAGCCGTCCGACGGGATTGGCGCTGCCTGAGCAGTATTCGAGCAGTTGGTTGAAACTGCTGTAACGTTTGATCTGCTGGTCCTGAATGAACGCATCGATCAGGTGATCGAATGGATCGCGGGGAATGTCGTATTGTTGTACAGTGCGATCAAGTGCTACAAAAACAGGATGCCGTGGCTTTCGGTCGTAACATCGGTCGAGTTCAGAACGCCACCAGTTCAGCAGATCCATCGACCTCGAGGGGTCACCGGTTTCATCGCCGAGGTCATCCGCCCACCGACAGAAGGCATACACATGAGCGAAATCGCGGCGAAGCGCCTTCGGCAGCATTCGCGAAATGACAGTGAAGTTCTCGTATTGCTTGCGTACCAGATCAAGTGCATAGCCTGATGCCTGCTCGAAAGAGAGCTGTCGGCAATGATCGGGGCCATAGGTATTCAAATCATTGATGACGGCGGACGACATTGATTCTCAGTTCCTGCAGTCGGCAAAGAACTGTATTGTACTATAAGGCTTGCGGCTTGGGGGGGTGATGGCGGTGTGGTTCGCAGGTTGATGCCGTAGCGATCCGGGAAATGGCGACTTAAACGTCTTAATGGCAGTGCTTTATGGCTCTATGCCCTCGCCGGCGGCTTGCCGCGCTTTATCAGGGTCGGCGTTTCTGCTATAGTCCCCTGTTCGTAGGAGTTCGTCTCGAAATCCTGTGTTTATCAGCAAAGTATTTCTAGGGACCACATATGAGCTTTGAAATAGATATTATCCACGGCAGGCAGGTACTCGACTCCCGGGGCAATCCGACCGTCGAGGTTGAAGTGCATCTTGTTGACGGTACCGTAGGCCGGACCATGGTACCCAGCGGAGCCAGTACCGGCGAACATGAAGCAGTGGAACTGCGCGATGGTGACAAGAAGTTCTATCTGGGCAAGAGTGTTCAGCAGGCCGTTGATAATGTGAATAACGAAATTGCCCCTGAATTGATCGGCCTGGACAGTCGTGACCAGGAGTATATCGATGCGTTGATGATCGAACTGGACGGCACATCGAACAAGGGTAAGCTCGGCGCAAATGCAATTCTCGGCGTTTCCATGGCGGTTGCACATGCCGCCGCGGATGCTTCGGGCATGCCGCTGTACCGCTACCTCGGAGGCACTTCGGCGAAAGTGCTGCCCGTTCCGATGATGAATATATTGAATGGCGGCAAACACGCGGATAATACCGTGGATTTCCAGGAATTCATGATACAGCCCTGGGGATTCGACAACTTCGCCGACGCCATGCGCGCCGGCGTTGAAATTTACCATGCTTTGAAAGGCGTGCTCAAGGAACAGAAGATGTCGACAGCTGTCGGCGATGAAGGTGGATTCGCACCTGATCTAAAATCGAACGAAGATGCCTTGAAGGTTATCGAGCAGGCCGTGGACAAGGCGGGTTATTCCTTCGGAGAACAGATTTTCGTCGCACTCGACCCGGCAACGAGTGAGTTGTGGAACGAGGCCGATAAACTCGGCAAGCAGGGTTACTGTTTCTTCAGTTCGAATCCGAATGAAGTGATTTCTTCGGATGACCTGATTGCCATCTGGTCCGACTGGTGCAATAAGTACCCGATCCGCTCGATCGAGGATGGGTTAGCTGAAAACGATTGGGAAGGCTGGAAAAAACTGACTGAAAAGCTCGGTGATAAGGTCCAGTTGGTCGGCGATGACCTTTTCGTCACAAACAGGCAGTTTCTGAAACGCGGTATTGATACCGGCTGTGCAAACTCGATCCTCGTCAAGGTCAACCAGATCGGTTCACTCAGTGAAACATTCGATACAGTAAACCTGGCAATGCGAAATGCATACAGTGCCGTCCTGTCACACCGTTCAGGCGAAACGGAAGATGCAACCATCGCCGATATCGCGGTGGCGACGAACTGCGGCCAGATCAAGACCGGTGCACCCTGCCGCAGCGACCGAAACGCTAAATACAATCAGCTTATCAGGATCGCGGAGGAACTGGCTGATACCGCCATATACGGCTCACAGTTCTGGACAAAAGGCTGATTACGTCTACAATACGACAGTCTAACAATATTGCCCACCAACACCCCCCACGGAAGCCCCACATGACCCCAGTGGGGCTTCATTTACATATTGCAATTCAGTTTGCGGATTTCACAGCTTATTGACCCTCCAGGCCGGATCGTCCCCATTGATCACTGAAAACGAACTGCTCGACGTTTTTCCTTGATCTCGGCTGGTATTCTCCTTCTCGCAGGGTTTCGGGTAAATCCCGTGGATCACCGAGGTATCCGACGGCAATGGCGGTTTGAGGTTCATGGTTCTCAGGAATACTGTATGCCCGTCGTACCGCATCTATATCAATACCCGCCATCTGGTGCGCGTAAAGCCCGAGTGATGTGGCCTGCAGCACCAGATGGGCCGAGGCAGCGCCCAGATCATATACACAGACACGATTCGCCTTGCCGTTTTTATCGAAGGTTGTCTTCGTCGCAGTGAGAATCAACACGGGCGCGAGTTTCGCCCAGGACTGGTTGAATTCAACGAGGCATGATAGCGCTTTATTGAACTGCTCGGGATCGGCTTTGGTTGCAACAATAAATGACCATGGCTGCTCATTGAATGACGATGCTGCCCATCGAGCAGCTTCGAACATAATTCGCAGTTTTTCAGGCTCAACGGGTCTCTCGTCAAACGCCCGGGGAGACCAACGGTCTTTGATCACATCGAGAACGGGAAAATCAACGGGTGCAGATCGTGTCATTTGTCATCTCACTTTCTCGAATAGAACATTTCAGAACCATAACTTATTCCTTTATATAAGTTACTGCCTGTTAATATGATAAACCGGCGGCCCTTCTGAATCGAAGTGAGCGGCAAGCTCAATGTGCTTCATCTCAGACTTACCTCCCAAGTAATACGCATTCCGTTTTGAAGTAACCTATTCACAGATACCACGCGTGCCATGGGCAATCACGATTTATCCCCGATTCATCCCCGATTTATCGGGGTTGCCCGTGTTCGGCTATCTATTCTATCTTGGCTCGCAATTCATATGGTCGTGGCCGCCGGACGCGCTATGGTGTCACGGACGCCATTCTTCCTGCCGAAAGAAAAGTACGGCAAGTCGCTCGAAAGCAGGATTGAACTGCCTATAATCTGCTACAGTGATATCAAGGAGACATTACATGGCTGAAAACCTGTTTAATACTGATATTCACGAGCATGTTTCGAACCGATATGCTGAAATTGCCCATTCCGGCGGATCCAGTTGCTGCTGCGGTGGTAACAAAGCGGTATCAGAAAACGGCCAGATGATCGGATACACACCTGACCAGCTTGCATTGCTTCCGGAAGGCGCCAATCTGGGGCTCGGCTGCGGGAATCCGACCAGTCTGACGCTGATCGAACCCGGTATGACGGTTGTCGATCTGGGCAGCGGTGCCGGGATCGACTGTTTTCTCGCATCGGCGAAAGTCGGGCATGAGGGGAAGGTCATCGGTGTCGACATGACGGACGCCATGCTCGAGAAGGCACGTGGTTACGCGGCCGAAAAAAAATATGAAAATATCGAGTTCCGCAAGGGGCAGATAGAATCGCTGCCAATCGACGACGCCTCCGTCGATCTGGTCATCAGCAACTGCGTAATCAATTTATCACCTGATAAGGGCAAGGTTTTCGATGAGATCGCACGGGTGCTGAAGCCGGGCGGACGGGCAGCGATCAGTGATATTGTTCTACTGAAGCCGCTGCCGGATCAGATTCGTCATGATCTGGAGGCCTACATCGGCTGCATAGCGTGCGCGGAACTCGTGAGTGATTATCTTGCCTTCGCACTGTTGTCGAATCTGCATATATCAAGTGCCGTGCGGAAGTGCTACGACGTGGTCCAGGTGCTCGGCTGTAGCCCTGAGGCAGGCAAGCTCCTGTCCAATATGCCTGCGGATTTCAATGGCAACGATCACGTTGCGAGTCTTGAGGCTGTCTTTGTGAAAGGACAGTAAGCCGGATGGTTCTCGTCTATTCAGGGGCATTTTGAAAGTTCACATAAGGGGATCGATGGAAGCGATCGGATAAACAGCCGGCCGTAGGATTTAGTCAGTATCCTGGAATCCAGAACGACAACGGTGCCGGTGTCGTTTTTCGATCGAATGAGTCGCCCGAATCCCTGTTTGAATTTCAGGATGGCCTCCGGCAGAGAGTACTCCATGAAAGCGCTCCCACCTCTGGCGTTGATCCGCTCTATTCTGGCTTCAGTAAGCGGCCGGTCGGGGACAGTAAACGGCAGCCTTGTGATAATGACCATTCTGAGGGCATCGCCCTGGACATCGACACCCTGCCAGAAGCTGTCGGTCCCGAGCAGTACACTATTGCCGTCTGCGCGGAACCGGTCGAGCAGTATGGTACGCTGTTCGCCTTCTCCCTGAACCAGCAGTGGCAAACCGTGTTCGGCGAGTTTCGGCCGAAGCCACTGTGCCGTCCGCCTCAACAGTTCGTAGCTGGTGAACAAAACAAAGACGCCCCCGCGTACGCGGTTGATCTGATCGAGGACTGCAGGACAGAGTTGGTCGAAGAAGGTCTTATTCTCAGGCGGCGGCATTGCCCGATCAACGATGAGTTCGGCCTGCGACTGGTAATCGAAAGGCGAACCCAGAAGAAGTGTCTGTGCACTCGAGCATCCGAGTCTTGATTGGATATGAGAAAACGGTCCGGGCGAATCGCTGTCAGCAGACTGATCTGCTCGTATATTCGATTGTGTGGCGAGCGTCGCGGAAGTAAGAATCACCCCGAGTTCGCCCCCGCCAGGTGCCTTTGCTTCGAATAGCGAGCTCTTCAGCATCGGGCCGACATCGATCGGTGAACAGGACCATCGCACCTTACGCCGCCGGCCGCCTTCACTGACTTCCAGCCAGTAAACGTAGTCATCTTCACGCTGATCGACAAGCGTTCTGATTGTCGCTGCCAGAGTGTCGCATCGAGCGATATATCCCTGCAGTTCGAATTTATCGGGTTCGTGTTTATTCTTCTCCCGCAGACGCCCGAGGTAGACGGCCAATCCGGTCAGTTCATCGCTCAGTGTATTGGCGATGATCCCCGGCTCATGTATCCGGCCGTTGCTCCGCTGCTGCTGGTGATACCAATCGACAAGATCATGGAAAAATGCCTCGGCTACCCGGCCGATGCGGACGACTTCGCGTATGGTACGATCGAGTACTGCGTTATCGACGCGGCGATGCATGCTCGGAAGGAAACCCTTGTTCGTCCGCTGCTGGTAGAGATTGGCGAGCAGAAACCGCACCTGGAACTCGGTACAGGTGTGGCCGAAGTGTTCACCTGCAACGTCTTCGATCATATGCGCTTCATCGAGAATGACATGATGATACGGCGGAAGAACGCCCGTTCCCATTTGTGTACGCATGGCCAGATCGGAAAAGAACAGGGCGTGATTGACCACGAGCAAATCGGCATTCACCATCCGACGGCGAGCACGCTGGTAGAAGCACTGTTCGTACGAGGGACAGCGTTTCCCCATACAGTTGGTATGGTCGGACTGGATGCGTTCCCATACCTGGTGATGAGGCATGACGGGCATGCTCGATAACGAGCCGTCGGAAGTCGACTTCGCCCAGCGCTCGACCTGTTGAAGGGACTCAATAAGCTCCAGATCAATGAACAGGTCACCCTGTCGCTGTGATGCCTCGGCGAGACGTCTGAGCGAGATGTAATTACTCCTGCCCTTGACGAGCACGGCGGTAAACTCCTCAGGCACCACGGCCTGCAGTAACGGAATGTCGCGATTGATAATCTGTTCCTGAAGCGCGATGGTATGGGTCGATACGACCACGCGCTTTCGTGGCTGCTGCTTATCGCCCGGGGTGTGGAACGGGGCTTGACCATCCGAGTCACTTCCGGTGTCCCGTGCGTTCTGCCGGCCGGCAATTTCAGCGATGGCGGGCAGCAGGTAAGCAAATGATTTCCCGACGCCGGTACCCGCCTCGACGAGCATCTTTCCGCCGCTTTGAAGTGTACGTGATACGGCCCGGATCATTTCTGCCTGCTCGGGTCGGTATTCATAGCGGCTGCCGAGTCGACGGGCAATCGGACCGTTTTCCGCAATAATATCGAGTGGTTCAAACATCAACACATCGCCTGTAATCGTAGCCCTATCCGTCCCGCCGCCTGTCACCGGCTGCGATCCGACTTTTCGATCAGTTCCTGCAAAAACTTCTGATTCAACTGAATGCCGCTGTCCTGCAGGAATCTGACGTCCTGCCAGGCCTGATCGTATTGCTGCAGTGCCATATAAGCACGAGCACGACGATAGTAAGCCTGGCCGATGCTCGGATCGATTTCAATTACCATATTGTAATCATTGAGTGCCTTGTTCGCCTGCCCCAATTGGTCATACGTCATCCCGCGGTAGTAAAATGCCATGGCATGATCCGGGACAAGCCTGACGGCGTGTGTAAAGTCGCTGATGCTCTTTTCGTACTGCTCCAGCCGGGCGTATATAGTGCCGCGGTTATAGTAGGCCTTTCCGAATTCAGGGTCAGATTCGATGGCGCGGGTATGATCGGCCAGTGCGCTTTCGTACTGGCCCAACAGGCCGTATGCTCTGCCGCGTTCGTCATATGCCGGCGCAACCTCCAGCGGAGACAGCAGTTCGATTGCCCGGGTAAGGTCCTCGATCGCCTTGTGATCTTCACTGATCTGAACATAGGCGAACCCGCGTTTCATGTATGTCTGCCCCAGGGTGGGATCGAGTTGAATGGTTCTGGTGAAATCGGCGATGGCATCATCGAATTGCTCCATTGCGTAGTATGTATTACCCCGGTTGTTATATGCGCTGATGTATTCGGGATCGAGTTTGATAGCGGTATCATAGTCCTCGATGGCCGCCTGGTACTTCTTCATCGCGTACCAGGAATTGCCGCGGTTATTGTAAGAACGCGGATCACCGGCATGTAATTCGATCGCCTTGTTGAAATGTTCGACCGCGCGTTCCGGTTCGCCGCTGCGATTGTATGCCACGCCGAGGTTATTGCGTGGATTCGGAAACAGCGGATTCAGCTCGATGGCTCTATTGAACAGTTCGATCGCCTTCGGCACTTCACCGGACTCCATATAGTTGAGTCCCAGGTTATCCGCCGCACGAAAATTATCGGGACGTTTCGAATAGGTATCCTCCCAGATGGTCCGGTTTGTTCTGTAATCGAGATTCCTCGAATAAGTCAGTCGAACCAATACGGCCGCAATACAGATGACCAGGATCATCGGTACGGCCCGGGAAACGATTACTGATCGCTGTTCGCCCGAAGTGAGCATTGTTATGAAACGTCGCCATAATTTCCAGCACAGAACCACAACGGCGGCCACAACCGCGGCGAGTGATAGATACATGCGATGCTCGGCCGCCGTCTGGGTCACAAGGGGCATCACGCTCGAACTTGGCGAAAGAATGGCGAAGAACCAGAACCCGAGAAAGCCCAACCAGTGCTGATAGCGAATCGCCGCAATTGTGCCGAACATCAACGTGGCGATACCGGCCGCCTGGGCGACTATCAACAGCAGATTTCGTTCCATGAAGATGCCGTAATCGAGTATCAGCGGACTCGGCCAGAACGACAGCTTGAGATAATTGAGTATCACGCCGAATTGCGTACCGGCGTATTGCCACCACTTGACACCCAATCCGAATCCCGCCGATCGAAGTGACTGGGTTTGCCAGACAAGCGTAATGAGAATAATCCAGGTCAGAAAGAGTCCGAGGTAGAGCGACCGCCGACGCGACAAGGCGATTTTCAGAGACGAATAAACGAAAATCCGATCGTACAGGACAACCATGACAGGCGCCGATACGATGACCTCTTTGGTACCCATACCCAGTGCACAGGCCGTGATGGCCAGGGTATGCCAGACGGCCGGTCGGCGAGAGTCTATGCCGCGTATCGCGAAATACAACGTCAGCAGGTAGAACATGCCCATCATTGATTCGGCCCGCTGGATCATATACGTGACTGCCGAAGTCTGGATCGGATGGACCCCCCAGAGCAGTGCGATCGAAAACGCAAGCGGTAAAGCTGACTGTCGCACGTTCGCCGGCTGCGAATCGAGCATGCAGGTTCGCCGTACGATGCCGAATAGCGCCAGTGCCGCAATCACATGGATGGCCAGATTACCCAGGTGATATCCCCAGACCGCTTCACCATGAATTGCGTAATTGACCGCAAGTGAAAAATTCAGCACGGGACGGGCTGTAACTGATGCGTTGACTTCGGGAAACAGCAGTTCTCGACTGAACGCCAACCGGCGGATGGTCGTGTTTTCTGGGATCGAATTGATATCATCGAAAACGAAAGCGTTCTGATAGGTATTACTGTACGCAACGATCAGGACCAGAACCATAACGGCTGCAGCCATATACACCGGTATGGATGACTGCCAGTATCGCACAATGCCGGCCGTGGAAGGGTTGTGTGTTTCCATTCCAGAGCTTCCGAGTGACGGTTCATGATATCAACCGAGCAGGGAAATGGCTATTTCAAGTTGAACTGGTATTTGTACCTGGTTCAAGGACTCAAAAAAACCGCTCCCGTGAAGTACCGGGAGCGGTTTCAGTGATCGGGCGTCGCTTGCAAGCGACGTTAATTGATTACTTGAGTTCGACCTCGCCGCCGGCTTCCTTGATCTTGTTGGCCAGTGCTTCGGCTTCTTCCTTTCCAAGTCCTTCCTTGACGGCCTTGGGTGCACTTTCGACCAGGTCCTTGGCTTCCTTGAGTCCCAGTCCGGTCGCTTCGCGAACGACCTTGATGACCTTGATCTTCTGATCGCCGGGACCTTTGAGCACAACGTCGAATTCGGTTTTTTCTTCGACTTCTTCCGCAGCGCCCGCACCTGGTGCCGCTGCGACGGCCACTGCACCGGCGGCCGGCTCGATACCGTATTCTTCCTTCAAATAATCGCCGAGATCAACGGCTTCCTTCAGTGTTAATGCGACCAGCTTGTCGCCCAGTTCTTTGATCGTTGATGCTACTTCCGCCATGATTCAAATCCTTAATACCTATCTTTGGTTTCCGGTTCAAGAGGTCGCGACCCTGTGTCACGATTTAACCCCGCAGGGCCAGTTGAACGCAGTTTACTTACCATATCTACAAGTAGGTCAGCCTGCTTTCTTGAGTGTTTCACCCTTCTCCAGTTTCTCTTCAACGGCCTTGACCAGGGACGCCACTTGACGACCCGGGCCGAGGATTGATCCGACGAGCTGCTGTCCCGGTGTCAGAATAATCTGCACGGCCTTGGCCTGCGCTTCTTCACGTGTGGGATACTTGCTGAGGACCTCGATATCATCGGGGCCGAAGATTATCCCTTCCATCAAGGCGCCTTTGAACTGGATTTCCTTGATCTGTTTGGCCCAGTCGAGCAGTTCACGGGCGATATTGACGATACTGACATTCTCGTCGGTGGGATACGCCATGGCCGATGGCCCCTCGAGCAGATCCCCGAGCGGTTCCAATTCGCCGCCCTTGAATGAGGCTTTCGCAAGACTGTTCTTCACGATGGTGACGTGAATCTGTTTATCAGCGAGTCCTCGCCTGAAACGGTTATTGTCGTTGGCTCTGATGCCTCGCATATCGACGAGAACGGCACCGTTCAGGCCTTCGAACCGCTTCTTATACGAATCGGTTATCATGTTTTTTACTGGCTTACTCATATCGTATCCTTCAGCGTGATTATTTGCTTCACAGGTGAATTACATGGCTATCATGACACCTGGTGTCATGGTGGCGGAGAGCGATACTTTCTTCACGTACTGTCCTTTGGCCGCGGGTGGCTTCAGTCGAATAATGTGGTTGATAAACGCCTGCGTATTTTCGGTGAGTTTCTCTGCGGGAAAACTCTGCTTACCGACGACCGCGTGGATATTGCCGCCGTCGTCGTTTCGGAATTCGACTTTTCCGGCGGCGTATTCCTTTACGGCTTCGCCGATCTTCGGCGTGACCGTGCCGCTCTTGGGCGAGGGCATAAGACCCTTCGGGCCAAGGGTACGTCCGAGTTTGGAAACGATCCTCATCATATCGGGGCTTGCTATGGCGACATCAAAATCCAGCCAGCCGTCACTGATTTTCTTGACCAGTTCCTCGCCACCAGCTTCGATGGCACCGGCGTCTTTTGCTTCCTTGACCTTGTCGTCCGGGCAGAAAGCGATCACACGCTTGGTAGCACCAATGCCGTGCGGCAGTGAGACAGAGCCGCGGATCATCTGGTCGGCCTGCTTGGGGTCGATACCGAGGTGCAAACATACTTCAACTGTCTGATCGAACTTCGCCTTACTGAAGTTCTTGACGATGTTCACCGCATCGGCCAGCGGTTGTGGTTCGGCGGGGGCCTTTTCCCTGTCGCCGCGGTAACGTTTGCTTTTATATGCCACTGAACAGTTCCTTTCGATTGTTTCAGCCGCATGCCTTAAAGGTCATCGGCCGAGTTCATCTCCCACGATTCCAAGCTCGTGGTAGGCTTACCAGTCAAGTTCACCGGCCAGTTTGAAACGCCGACCGGTGCGAAACCGTTACATCCCCTCGACGGTCACGCCCATGGACCTGGCGGTACCGGCAATGGTTCTTGCAAGAGCCTCGACGGAATGGCCGGTGAGTTCCTTCACCTTCTCCTGCGCAATGGTGTTGACCTGGTCGATGGTGATGGTACCGACCTTGTCCTTATTAGGTACGCCCGAGCCTTTTTCGATGCCGGCGGCTTCCTTGATCAGCACGGCGGCGGGTGGGCTTTTGACTTCAAAGTCGAAGGTTCTGTCCTTGTAGACGGTAATCACACATCCGACCACCTTGCCGTTAAGATGGCGCGTACGCTCGTTGAACTGCTGAATGAACTGGCCGGGATTCACTCCGTTCTGCCCGAGTGCCGGCCCGATAGGCGGAGCGGGCGTTGCCGTACCGCCGGGAGCCTGGATTTTGAATTGTGATACTACTTCTTTCTTGGCCATGGTTCTGTTCCTGGTCTAAATCAACCTGATCTTCCTGCCCTTATGCTTCCGTCATCGGCATGTTCACCGTGACCGTAACGCCTTCACAGAGCAGAGCCGCCAGTAAAAACGAGCCGGATAATGTACCATGTTTCACATAATGCGCCAATTCCATTCGTCATGCTCCAAACACCCGATATCAGGACAACCCTGTCTCACAGGCGTACATCCAAATACTCCCCGCCGGTTTAAGGTAAAAACCTCTTCCAGTAGGATAACCCCCCCAGAATACGAACCCCCGGCTCGCCCGGCACCTGAGCAATCCCGATTCTTCCCCGATTTGTCCCCGATTCATCGGGGTGCTGAATCTTCCCAACCAACGTTGAACAGGCTTGCGGCTCGGAGCTTGAGGGGCAATCAATTGCGGATTTTCCGATTGGGATTTTGCATTGGGATGGGTATCGGGTAGCGGTTTGAGCGTGAATCCAAAAACTGAGCTCGGGTTTAACCCTGATGTCTCACAAATAAAAAAGCGGAGTTATCTATTGATCTTCATTCTGTGAATTGACGGTCCATACAAAATGACTGCCGTCAGGCCATTTGGACCTTCCATTGTGATTTTTCTCTTGTGCACAACGCTTCTCGCCGGGTGCTTCGGGTGACCCGTCTGGCCCTGACCGGACTAGGCCACCCAGCGACATAATCAAGCATATGCACCAGCCAATACATTCTGATAGGGACAGGCGCTGCTCAAATGAATCCATATCTTACGCGCCGTGATGCGAATCCTCGCACCGATTTTCAGCAACTTCTTTTGCAAGGTGCCCGTCTGAACTGTCGCCAGAGAGGTTTCCGACAACGCCAGTCGAACCAAGGCGCGGGCAAGCGTATAGGCAATCCCCGTCAACCACAGACGCAACTGATTGGCGGACAGTGATTGTACTTAAACTGTGATAGTGTCAATATCAAAAAAAGGGAGAAACCAGCCGGATTCGGTTATACAAGATCAGAAACGGAGGTGACGATTTTGAAAACCGGCATTCCAGACAGTCTGGAATGCCGGTGATGGTCTATTACAAACGAGTTGTATCCGATTAATATCAGTATCAGTCCTGATACCTTGGAATCGCCAGGTCGGCTTCCTGCATATCCCACAGGCCGTCGCCGTCGGTATCAACTTCGTCCACCAGTAGTGCACGGGTGAACTGGTCATCGAGATAGATCGAATCGTCATCGATCCGCAGATAGAACCGCACTTCCTGACCGGCATGCGGGAACATGCTGCGACGGTTACCTGCGGGAATGCGAAGCTCGAAGTGGTACATTTCATCTCCGGTGTTGTATTGCATCGCGTGATCACCGGTTGAGAGCGTCATCAACCTTTCATAACCGAGGCCGGGATCCGTCGAATGGTCGGGAGCATTGTACCATTTCGTCTGCGTATCGAATATCTCGGACCAGTTGTTACCGTAAGCGCCGGGAATGGCGTGCAGAACATCCTTATCAGATGCGTGATTAATGTAATCAAAATAGGATGGCGGCGTGAAGTAGAAACGGTGATTGTCATAGCCTTTGAACCATCCGTCACCGTTGGCATCCACCCGTAGTTCGGCGGCACCGTAGGATAATCTGACGGCGAAGTAAATAGCGTCGTCATCCCATGCCATCCAGACGGAAGTGTCATCATGGTCATTGGTATCCACAGCGGAACCAAGATGATGGATGAACCGGTTGGTGAATGAATACTGATCGGATACCAGCCGCCAGCCTTCATTCGTGTTGATCACGCCATCGATTACAGGAGCAGTAGATGTTTTGGCGATATAACCGTTGACATCGAGCAGCGGGTTTTTGTCGTACAGGTCGTTGCCCTGTGTGGCGGCGTCGCCGTCGGTATCCGCAAGTGTCGGATTGGTGCTTTCGAAGCTGCTCGCGGTCAATTCACGCAGATCGCTTACGCCGTCACCGTCGGTATCGGCCAGATTAGGATTCGAGCCGAGTGTTGATTCAGTGACCGGCAGGTCGCCGTAGTCTGCTACACCGTCCATGTCCATGTCGACAAAGACCTGAGCCGTCGGGAATGGATCACGCATGGCCAGCAGCCTGCAATCCGGCATGCTACGCGCGATACCGGCATTGACAACACCATCATAGCCCAGCAGTTCGCTGTCAACCGCCCAGATGCCGTGGTTGTAGGGATAGTCATCGATCCCGCAATTTATGTACATGAAGTCAATGGTGTGATTAACTTCGTGGATTATGATTTGCGGGCTGTAGAAACCCATCGAGGCGTAACCGATTGTTCTGCCGAACAGATCCGCCGTGCCGCCGCGTAAACCACGGACAGGCAGCGTCAAGCCGGTGAAGAACACCATGACTTCGTCGATCCGGCTTTCAGGGCCGTAACCCAGTTGGGCCAGATCGGACTGAACCGAGGATGACTTGAACAAACCATATGAGGTAACGTCGTTCTCGGTATACATTCTGTCGATCTCAACATGTTCAATGTTCAGGTGCAGTCGTCCACGGGTATTGCGATAATAGAATTCCTCAACAATATCCAGATGATCGTGAAGCAGTTGGATCACTTCGGCACTGCAGCCAGCGGTGTAAATGACACCTATGGTGTTCAGTTGCATCACATCAATACTGTTGGCCTGTTCTGCTGTGGTGGTGAACGGTTCAACACAGTAGGTGTTGAATGCGTTATCCATTGAAGAAGGATAGATAATCTGTGCCGTGCATCGGGTCTGCGGAGCCAGATTGTCGATCGTGATTGTATGATCCGTGACAGGTTCACTCGATTCGTCATAATTCATCTGGCTGCCCTGTTGCCATAGAATCCGGGTGCTGCACGATTCACTGGTCTTATAGGTAAGCGTCATACTGTCAGATGTGGTACTGCAGTCCACACCGTACAGTTCAGGGGTATACTGGCTGTCGAACTGTAGTAACCTTCCCTTCGTGGCATCACAGGCGATAATGGTGCCATCGCCGGCCAACGCGATACCGGATGTCAACAATCCTACCTCGGCATTTCCGTTCCAGATATGCCCGCTGACGAACTCGGCATCGGGGTCGATAACACGTATCGATCCGCTCTTATCTTCGTGTGTGATGCCGTCGCCGGTGGCGAACATGGTACCGCTGTCATCAATCGCAACGGCATTGACAAGATACACTGCGTCAACCGTGCGGAGATAACTGCCGTTGCTGTCGAGTACCTGAATCCGGTGGTTGCCGCGATCGGCGACGAGTACGCGGGAACCTGCCTGGTCACATGTTACCCCGGTTGGCCCATTGAAGTGGCTGTCGTCGTTGCCGCTCTGGCCGGTGACGCCGACCTGGCCGCCCTGGCCGAAGCTGGTATCGACACCGCCGCCGCTGTTGAGCCGCATGACACGGTGATTACCCTGGTCGGCAACGAGAATACGTCCGGCGCTGTCGACGTCGACGCCGGTGGGGTTGTTGACCTGGCCGACACCGCTGCCCGTGTCCGCGAGGATCGACAGAATCTGCCCCGTTGTGGCTGAAAGCCGTAGAACCTGGTCACGGCCGGTGTCCGCAACAATATAGTTGCCTGACGCTTCCACCGACACGCTCTGCGGTGAAGAAAGTGCCATCTCTCCAAGGGTGTCGACAAGGTCACCGTTACTGTCGAGTACGACGATCGCCCCCTTGCCGGCGTCGGCGATGACTCGGCGACCGGCCTGATCGAGAGCGATCCCTCTGGGATCATCCAGTTTCTGAACAAAGGCACTGTCCGGCGTAACAAGAATCTCCACTTCACGGATGTGGAAGTAATGGTCTCCGGTGAGGCGAACACCTGACAGACGGGCGTAACTGCAGGGCGTCGGATCGCAGGCCAGTTCCGACCAGACATGGGAAGGGGACTGCAGGTCGTCACCCAGCAGTTGATATGAACCGCTTCTGGTGTTCAGATCGTCCAGGGACTGTGCGACGTCGAAATCCCATTGATACGCCGGATCGCCCCAGGCATCACTGAAATAGGCGCGGGCGCCCACGATCTCGACTTCATCAAGGAAGATGAAAGTCAGGTCCACCGGTTCATCCGCGTAATTACAGAGTCCCGCCGTATTCTCATCGCCGTCATATAGCAGATCGGGGAACCCGCAGTGGGGATTCGAGCCGTTGTGCATGACTACGGCTTGTGACAGATCGATCGGTACCGGTTCGCCTTGGGTTGAGCCGGAGGTCGATACATTGTCAAAGACGGCAGTGCACAAGGTTGAGTTGTTATGAGCTGTAACTGCCAGTCCCATGTATACGTCGTCAGCCATGTCAATGGTGACCGAATCGATCAGGGTCCACTCAGTACCGCTTCCCGACATGTATCCGGTGAAGGTATTGCCTGTACGGGTTACCTTCACCCAGTAGGGGATGGATGCCATCACGCCGGTATGATTACTGCCGCCACCGTTTTGTGTACGGCGTTGGAAGCAGATTTCCGAATGGGGTGTAAGAACGGTCATGACGTGTTTTGAATTATCGTCCAGCGATTCACGGATCATGACGCCCGCTTTCGCCCAGTCATCGGTATATTCCACGTCGGTAACGCGTGCTATGATTTCACCGTCACCCTGCAGTGATTGATGGACGAAATGAAAACCGTCCTGGTTATTCCATATATCCTCACCTGAGCCGTTGACTGTAAAAGTACCAAGTTCATGCATCACCGAGCCGACCGAGCCGACATTTCCGACGTCACCATTTGCCCAGGGTTCGGGAAGGTTGCTGCTGCTGGTAACGTCAATGGATGTGACGAGGACATTATTATTCTCATCTAGTTCCTCAATACGATCGATATCATCGACATAAGCATCGATCAGATGGTTACCCGTCGATGTGGGCGTCCAGGTCCCGTCGCCGCCTCCGGGCCCGCTGTCGGTATTCAACGTGACCGAGTCCCCGGCCGGGGTCGGTGTTGTATAGGTATCGGTCCAGCAGACGGTCTCGCCGCCGATGTTGATCCCCACGCCGCTGATCACCCCGTCGGGTGTTGCTGTGGTGCCCTGGTTCAGCACAGTAACATGGAACTGGACCGGGTTACCGATCGTTGCCTCTGCAGGCGTCCAGGACAGATTCGTGATAACAAGGTCAGGCCATGCTTCCGTTACCGTCAACGGTGTGATGTACTGGTTATTGTTTTCGTTCGTTTCCCACATACGATTCACGTCGTCGACGAAGGCATTGACGGAATACGTACCGGAAGACGGTGGTACCCAGGTCCCATCACCGCTACCGGGTCCGCCGTCGGTGTCGAGTGTCACCGAACCACCTGCTGGGATCGATGTGCTATAAGTATCGGTCCAGCAGGCAATTTCATCATCGATGTAGATGCCCACCCCGTGAATTACCCCGTCAGGCGTTGAAGTGGTGCCCTGGTTCTGAATGGTGATGTTGAACCGGACGTTACTGCCGATCACCGTCTGGACTGGTGTCCATGATACTTCTGTGACGACCAGATCCTGCGCGAGGGCGTAACTCGAATGTAGAACAGCGGTCATCATAACCATTGTGATTAGAATGTGCCATGTTTTCATGCTTCTGTTGATCATTACCTTTCCTCCTAAATCAAATGTGTTGTCCATTTACCTTATCCATTATTCCCGCATATTGTTTCGATACGGGTAAACAATAACAATATCTCATGTGATACTTGATTATACCTGTCGAATAGCAGTTCTATATACTTGACACCATGGCGGCATGCTGTCAGGTGTTGAATGCATCGCGACAGATTGTGTGGATCTGTGTTTATGTTTCAGATGTTCATGATCCGCTCCCCTTGATTTCCTGGAGTTGCAATGTTAACACTACAGCGCTATAAAAGCTCAAGTTTACCACCGGGGCAAGCCGATAA
>CAYRND010000063.1:0-20511 GCA_964425365.1 uncultured Phycisphaeraceae bacterium | reverse complement strand
TCTCTTTGAAGTGTTTCAGCTCTTTGATACCCACAGATTCTGCTGAAGAACCTAAGAATAAAATGCGAACAGGCATGGTCGCTTCATTCTCCAACATTCACGAACGATGGTCATTCTGGTCGATGAGCAGGTCATGCGTCGTCAGACATCATTAAACGGATTTACGAGTCGGTTGATAGCGGCATTGCCGGGATGGCTCTTTCTGACCGGCGGGCTTGTGTTGCTGGGGCTGATCGTACTTTCACCAGAATGGCGAGCAAATGTGGTTTTGCGAGAGCGTCTGGAATTGATGCGGATGCAGGTATCGCATCTGGATCGACAGGTGGCCAATTACACGGCCTACCACGAGGCGCTGGTCGACGTGGATTCGCAGGTGTTGGAACAACTGGCATTTACACAGCTTCACCTGAAACCCGTGGGCAAGGAGATTCTGCTCCCGCAGTTATCGGCTTGGCATGCGGTACAACAAACGGATGATATCGCACTCGCCAGTGCGGGCGGCGGCAAGGATGTCATCCTGCAGATGAATGATCTGGTAGAGATACCCGCAGGCATTGACCAGTGGCTTTATCGACCATTGCCGGAAGCGATTCAGATATCGACATTACTACCCGCTACGGAAACTCGCCTCACCCGTCTCAGTCGCGGGTGGTATAAGCTCCTGCTTGTCGGGTTCTGCGGATTATGTCTGATCGGTGGTATCTATTGGGGCGAAATGAAACCCGAAAAGTAAACCCCAACCCATCCCCCCATCCCCAGATTCCTCCATTGTGTCTTCCATCGATGCGTCGGTCTCCACACATTATCCTGTCATGCCCGCAATACAACGTCATAAACGCAGCCGCCATGCTGATCATGGAAGCTGATGCAGCGGGTTACCTTCATTGACCCACTGTTCAACGCCGCCTCGGAAGTCATAAACATTTTCGTATCCCATATAGATCATCTTCTTAACAGCGGCGGCCGATATGTTATCGTTCCACCCGTTCGCATATACGATGATCCGCTTAACTTCCGCTAGTCGCTGCTCGCCGATTGTTATTTGGGGAAGTGGAATATTGATGGCACGAGGCAGGTGACCCGCTCGGTACTGCTGCGAGGGTCTGACGTCAATCAGTGCGGTGGGTATATCCGGGTGATTGATGAATTCAATCACCTTTCTGTAATCGATGACTTCAATATCTCTATCGCTGGTTTTTCGTGAGTCCGAGCAGCCGGTAACAATGGCGGCCAGGCAGATCGGAATGATCATGACACTCATCAATACCGACTGGAAGTAACGCTGCATGATACAGGTTCGCATGGATAGGCTCCTTATACCGTGTACCGGTGGCATGGGCTTGTTATTACTGTTAACAGCATACTTTATTTACTGCTGGTAACCAAGTGACAAGTATGATTCCGTAACGGCGTCGCGTGGGCGGGAAAATTTTCATGCTGAACCAATTTAATCGAGCAACCCTGTAAAGAACATGGAATGCTTCGCCGATCAACAAGTCGGGAAGTCCGGTGCTGAACGATGGGGCGGAGTTGGGAGAAGTGATACGTTTTACATTTCCAGGGCAGGTCAGGCAAACTGGCCTGTCTTTTTTTTATACGAGGTTCAACGATTCATAGATGGCCGCGAGTACGGCGTGGTTTCGATCCATATGCGCCGCTTCGCCGGGCGTGCCGTTGAACACGAATGCGACCACCAGTTGGTGACCTGGATCGGCGAATGCGAGGGAGCACTGGTAGCCTGCGTGACCGAAGGTATTGTCCGAGGCATGCGGCCCGTAGCCGTAGGGCATGCGGGCCATGCCGTAACGTTTCGAATCGATGATGAACCCGAGTCCCCAATCGACGACCAGGCCGAAGGTATGGTCGTGCAGACCTTTACGTTGTCGTGATGTGAGCAGTTGGACCGTTTCCGGCCTGATGATCTGTCTGTCGCCACACTGACCATCAGCCAGGAACATTTGATAGAACCGTGCGAGCTGGTTTATGGGACCGAAGCCGTTCACCCCTGGATTGCATTGCGTGACACGGAGCATGTCATGATATTGATGAAGCTCGAACGGTCGTGATTCGGTGTTCAGAAGAGATCCGATCCGATCGCCGTAGTCTCTGTAAGTTTCCTCTGGCATACCGATCCAGCAGTCGGGCATGTTCAAGGGCAGGAAAATATGTTCGCGGACGTATGATGAAAAGGACATGCCGGTGACGGTCTGGATGACCTGGCCGAGAATGAACCAGCTCGAGCTGCTGTGATACCCGGCCTTTTCGCCGGGCGTCCATCGTGGCTCGAGTCTGGCCTCACAGATTTTATCAATGATACGGTTCCAGTCGTCTTGAGGATATCGGAACGGTGCCAGACGGAATCCGCCAGTGTGTGTAAGCAGATGTCGGAGTGTGATCCTGTCTTTACCATGTGCGGCGAACCGCGGGATGTACCGCGTGACCAGGTCGTCGTAACCGAGAAGGTGCCGTTCACACAGTTGGGCGATCGCCACGGCCGCAATGGGTTTCGTCGCCGATAACCACGGCATTAGCGTTTCGTGCGTTATGTCAACATCAGGATGCGAGCGCCCGGCGGCGAGATCGATTACCGTATTGCCCGACAGTGATACGTAAAGCTGTACACCGATATGCCATTCATCCGTCATACCGTCAACGACCACGGCCTGAACTTCGGGCATGGCGTACTGTAGATCATCATGAAACACCCGCTTACTATATAATCACCGCTCGCAATCGGCTAACTACTGAAATGAGGAGTCTGATATGAAATCCATCGGGCCCGATTGGCTGAAAAAGGCGGTGTTCTACGAAATTTACCCGCAGACGTTCTACGACAGCAACGGCGACGGGATCGGCGACATACCCGGTATCATTGCGAAGCTGGACTACGTCAGGGATCTCGGTTGTGACGCGATCTGGCTCAATCCGTTCTACACCTCGCCGTTCGGCGACGCGGGCTATGACATTTCCGATTATTACTCTGTCTCGCCGCGTTACGGGACCCTGTCCGATGTAAAGAAGCTGCTCAGGACAGCGCATGGGAAGGGGCTTCGAATCTGCTTCGATCTGGTGCCTGGCCACACCTCGACGGAGCATCCGTGGTTCAAGGCTTCGTGCCAAGGCGTGAAGAACCGTTATACCAACTGGTATATCTGGACCGACAGTACATGGGAGCACGCCGGACCGGGCTTGAATACCATCCAGGGCTACGGCGAGCGTGACGGGAATTATGTGACGAACTTCTATTACTTCCAGCCGGCGCTGAATTACGGTTTCGCTGACCCGGATCCGGACAAGCCCTGGCAGCTTTCACCGGACCATCCTGATGTGCGTGCGGTCAAGCGTGAAATCATGAAGATCATGCGCCACTGGCTCGATATCGGTTGCGATGGTTTCCGGGTCGACCTTGCGGGATCACTCGTCAAAGGCGACGTCGACGGTAGAATTACCGGCCGGTTCTGGCGGGACGTGAGAATGATGATCGACAGGGATTATCCACACGCGGCGCTGATTTCCGAATGGTCGACCCCGAAACATGCCATTCCGGCCGGGTTCCACGTGGATTTCTATCACTGGACCGGCGGGTATATATCACTTTTCCGTAAGGAGATCGACAAGCTCATTCACAAGGATATCACCGGCTCGAGCTACTTCGAAAAAAGCGGTCAGGGCGATATCACCCAGTTTCTGAATGCCTATCTTGACCAATATGAAGCGACACGAGGGAAGGGTTACATCTCGATCCCGAGTGGAAACCATGACGTCGCCCGCGTGAATCTCGGCAAGTCACGTGACGAGTTGAAGGTGATTTTCGCATTTCTGCTGACACTGCCGGGCGTGCCCTTTATCTACTACGGCGACGAAATCGGCATGTTGCAGTTAAAGGGCATCAAGCCCATCGAAGGCGGCTACCCACCGCGATCCGGCGCTCGCACGCCGATGCAGTGGACACGCGGCCGTAACGCCGGCTTCTCGACCGCTGCGAAAAACAAACTGTATTATCCGGTGGATAACAGAAAGAACCGTCCGAATGTCGAGCAGCAGGAAGGCGACTCGAAATCACTGCTCAACACAGTCCGGAAATTGATCACCCTACGCAAGAACCACAACGCCCTGCAGGCCGACGGCCGGTTCGAGGTCATGTATGCCAGAAAGAACAAATATCCATTCGTCTATCGGCGTACAATCGGCAATGAAGACCTCATGATAGCCCTCAATCCCGCCAGCCGTCCCGTTACCGTTACACTCGACGCTCCCATACGTACACATGAATGCAAACCACTGCTCGTACAACGCTGCGAGGCCAATCATCACCGTAAAAGCATCAAACTCAGCATGCAGGCCATCTCATTCGGCATATTCCATATATGATGCAGAATGGATGTCAATCATAGTCATACCACATAACGCCCCTATGTGAGGGGCTGAGCAACTCCGCTACCGAATATCCGTTAAAGATGCAAACAACCAGAAGCGTTGCAATTACCCTGATAAGCAATCCGAATTGCAAAGCGGGAGACGGGATTCGAACCCGCGACGTCCAGCTTGGGAAGCTGGCATTCTACCACTGAATTACTCCCGCGGTTTTGTATATTGTCCTGTGCGGCATGATGGGTTGTCAAACGGGCGTCGTTGACAATGTCCGAGATTCTTTCTCATGACGTTACGGCGCGGATAGGCTGTGATAAAGAGAGTGGGGGAAGGGGATAAGATCCAGGCTCTTCCCGCATTGCGGTGTTACCGCATAACTCCGATTCACACCCAGACACAAAGAAACAACGCCTCCTCGATGGTCTTCCCTTTGAGCGGGCCGACGGACTGTGAGACGAATTTGACTTCGTAGTCGGGGTTTTCGTCGAGCCACTGGTTGATCTGTTCGTCGAGGTGGTCGATGGCGTCCATGCGGAGCTTGGCGACGAAGGTCTTGACGTGCGTGGCGCCGCTACCGGTTTTTTTCGGTGCTCGTTTCCAGCGTGCGAGCTTCTTGCTCATCGGGCCGAAGGTCCGGATTTTACTTTCGCCGGGGTTCGAGTCCATCGGAGACTCGGCCATTTCAATCGGTTCGAGATCCTCTTCGAGCGATTCCAGGTCGGCCGAGTCGATCGGAATGGCGTTCGCCAGAAGCTCCTCGTCAGTTAAATCATGCTTACTGCCGTTATCCTCTGTCATGGTACACTACCTTCTGAAAGTTGCCCAAGTCGCTGAGACGGGCGAAATGGTGAATATTAAATATTGTCAATACAACGGTTACGTGCTGGTTCTCAGGCATAGGGTGTCAGGTATAGCGGTTCAATCCGGTGCGCAACAATCATCTTATTCATCCCGCTGGTATCTGAGTTTGTCTGCCCAGTATGCCTTGGATCTGCTGGATGACTATTTTAATCGAAAAGAGCGACGAACGATACCCCGATCTGTTCGATGATGAGTGGCGTAATGGTTTTTTAACGTTCTGTTCAGGTTTTTGTGGTGCTGGGTAATGGGAGTGTTTTTAAGGTTTGCAAAATTTGCGGGAATGGTTGGGAGTTGTGAATGCGTCTGTTTATTATGGAGTCAGGGTCGGGTTCGAGCGTAGTAATCGATTCCTGATACTCGAAACCGACATGAGTCGGGACAGGGATTGAGTATGCGATGCTTTTATAAGTAATTCAGGAAAAATGGTTTGCGAGTGTTATTTTTCAGCCTGGGAATGATGCGAGCTTTGAACTCCGCAAACTGACGAACAGATTTTTATCGTGTATTTCAACCTGTCCTGAAAATCCCTGCATCCGTACATCCAGCACCATTCGCGAGCGTGTCCAGATCAGGGGTAAGACATCGCCGGTGTCGATCCGGCGTACGACACCGCGGTTGCCGGTCAGCGGGCCCTGATAGTTGAGATAGACCGTGCGATGCAGCGGAAGGGGTGTCAGTTCGAGTTTGGCAGAATATCGCCAGGTCCGGGTCGGCCATTGTGTTCGGGCGGCCCAGAGCCGTGATTCGGGGTCGCGTTGTGATCCAGGCAGCCCCATCAGCCAGTCGTAGTGACGGCCGGTGCGTGTGATGTGTTCCAGCATGACGGTCGGTAAGCGTTCCATAATGAATTCACCTTCGGCTTGTCAGTCAGGCCGTCTAATCATATCCTCAACATCATGGCGGAGCTTTGTCGGCGAAACGGCGCGGCACTGCATCGGTCCGGGCCAGGCCTGTACGGGCGTCAGGCCCGGCCGTAAATACGAGTCTTTTGATCAGGGAGCCATTATGCGAATACGATCCACACGGCTGACTGACTGGAACAGATCAATCCGGCTGCTATGTATGGCGATCATACTCACGGCGGGGCCGGTGACGTTCTGCGGTTGTGAGTCGAACCTTCGTCTGCGACAGAAGGGCTACAATGCGATTCATATCGGTGACTACGCCACTGCCCGGACCATGTACCAGCAGGCGGTCCGCAATAATCCGACCGACGCAGAAGCGCAGTATTACCTGGGGGTTGTCGAGATGAAGCTGGACAATCCGTTGCGAGCTCAACTTGCCTTTGAGCGTGCACTTGAACTGAAGCCGGACGATGAAGAGCTCACCCCGCGAATACTTGATAAGCTGGCTGAGTCGCTATACGCTCAGGATCGCATGGAGAGTCTGTACGCGTTTCTGGCGGATACCACGGCCACATACGGCCGGACTCGCGATTTCCTTCGCCAGTCGCATTACATGATCAGGGCGGGCGACCTCGACGGCGCGAAGCTGGCGTTGAACAAGGCGGCTTACTTCGCTGAAAAGGATGACATCACGCCGTACCTTGCCATTGCGGATTTCTACGAATCCATCAACGACGTTCCGAACGCCGTGGTCGCATTGCAATACGCGTACTGGGTCAATCCCAACTATCCCGGCTTGGCGAACCGGTTCCGACAGTTCGGCGTGGTACCCGGACCGACGGTCGCCGCAGAGCCGCCAAAGCCGGAACTGCTGAATCGGAAATACATTGATTGATCCGGTATGAACGCGACGGGCAGTGATCTCAAATCGTCAACAGCGTCGGCCGAGTATCATCGAGCAGGCCGTGAGGTTATTCGATTACACTGGATACTGCTTCGTCTCGGCGTCGTGACAGTCGCCGCGGGCGGTGTTCTGATTGAGCATGGTTTCTTCCGGCCGGTGTTCGATGAGACGATGCTTCACCTTGTTCAGCTTGTTCTGCTCGGCGTTTATTATATTGATCTGATCAGTCGCGGGTTGAAAAAACAGTTCTCAATGCCGGGCCAGCAGCTTACGTGGTTTGATTTCGTACTTACCGCAGTTGTTGTGATAGCCGGTACCGTTCATTTCTTCGTGCTGAAGCGATACCTGTGGTGTGTGGTTGAAGTGGTGATCATTCTGTTGTTTCTAACGGAAACGTGGCGTTTCCAGGTGGCGTATACCCGCCGTGTTGCCCGTCCGGGTCTTCTGTTTCCGCTTTCGTTTCTGACATTGATCGTACTGGGTACATTGATCATCAAGCTGCCCGTCGCCACGTCACATACGATTGATCCATCGACGGGCGAGATCGAGCAAACCGCCGCATCACTGTCATGGCTCGACGCCGCGTTCACCATGACCTCGGCGGTTTGCGTGACCGGCCTGACGGTTCGCAGTACGGCGGATCAGTTTTCGCCGTTCGGACAGATGGTGATTGTACTGTTCATTCAACTCGGCGGCCTGGGCATGATCATATTCGGGTCGGTCCTCGCCATGCTCATCGGCCGGCGGTTTTCGCTGTCGGACAGCATGAATATGAGCCGCATGCTGAACGACATACCGCTGTCGCATATTCGTGTTTTTGTACGGTTCATCGTGACCACCACGATCGTGATCGAGCTGATCGGCGCGGCGGCGTTGTACCCGCTGTGGGATCACGCCGGGAATATAACGGTATCGCATCGGATCGGACTGAGCCTGTTCCATTCGATCAGCGCCTTCTGTAACGCCGGGTTCGATATCACCGGCGATAGTCTGTTGCCATACCGGCGTTCGCTTCTTGCACACGGCGTGGTGCTGCCGCTGCTGGTGGTCGGCGGGCTGGGATTTCCGGTTCTCGAGAACATTTTCCAGGTGATACGAACGCGTGTTGTCGGCTTGTTGGGTAGAACCGGCAATCGTACAGCGGGACGTGCCGTTGATCTGTCGAAGTCGCGTCTCAATCTGCACAGCAAGCTTGTGCTGACGACCTCGCTGGTTTTGTTCGTTTACGGTTTCATTGTGATTGGGGGCGGGCAGCTGGTATCTCATCTTCGGTCGGGCGAGACGTTCGGGCTCGGCCTCGCCGGCCGGATGTTCGCCGATGCCGGGTTCATGTCGCTCACATCACGGACCGCCGGCTTTAATACCATGCCGATATCGGAAATCGAACCAGCCGGACGGTTCTGCCTGATGTCACTCATGTTCATCGGCGGATCACCCGGCTCGACGGCCGGTGGTGTCAAGACAACCGTACTTGCTCTGCTGGTTCTGTCAGTCGCGGCGACACTGCGCCAGCGGAAGGAAACCGAAGCCTTCGGCCGGTCCATTCCTGATACGCTCGTCAGGCGAGCGGCGGCTCTAGGAATCTGTTATTTCGGCTTGATAGTGATCAGTACGATTCTGCTGTCCTGCTCTGAATCGTTTTCGTTCGAGGCGGTTCTGTTCGAAGTCGTTAGCGCGTCGGCAACGACGGGGCTGTCGTTGGGTATTACCGATGACTTAACGACGTTTGGCAGGGCGGTATTGATCCCGACCATGTTCCTCGGCCGGATCGGGCCGCTGGCATTGATCGCAGCGATTACGTTCCGTCAGGGCGTTCGCCGGCCTTATGCCTATCCGCATGAAACGGTCGGGTTGGGATAATAATTGAGTTTATGAGGTTATCAGCATGCAGGTTAATAAGGTTTGTCATGTTTTCTGGCAATTTGAAGTATGATATCGACCTTCAACCTGATCAACATCGGTGTATCGGAGCAGGATCAAAAGAATTGGATAATTGATCGATAAGGAACAGTTATGCGATTTGCAATCATAGGATTGGGCCGTTTCGGAACGCGTCTGGCGCGGAATCTGGCGATGGCGGGCGAGGAAGTGATGGCGATCGATTGCGATCAGCAGATTGTCGATGAGATCAGCGACAAGGTAACCATGTCGGTGTCGCTGGATTCAACGGATGAGCAGGCGTTTCGCGGTATCGACATCGGATCGGTGGACGTGGCGGTGGTGGTCATCGGCGAGAACTTCGAGGCCGAGGTATTGACGACAGTGGTTCTGAAGCAGCTCGGTGTCGGACGGGTGATCGCCCGTGCGGGTTCGGCTATGCGTGAAAAGGTTTTGCGAAGTGTCGGCGCTGACGATGTGGTCAATCCGGAAGATGAATCGGCGGACCGTTGGGCGGGCCGGTTGCTGAGTCCGCAGTTCATTGACCGATTAGAGCTGGATGAGGGGTACAGCATCGTCGAAATGAAGGTCCCCGACGTGTGGGTCAGAAAGACATTGATCGAGCTGAAATTACGGGAGAAGACGGGCGTTCATGTCGTCGCGATGAAGTTACAGGACGGCTCGGCACTGTCACTCGGCGGCGGGCGGGCCAGGATTCGTCTGCCCGTACCGGACCAGCAGCTACAGGCGGACGATGTGCTTCTGCTCATGGGCAAGAATTCAGACCTTGAAAAACTCCCCAGTGGCGTCTGATACCGGCCGGCAATGGCCGGCATGGGCATCGGCTCCGACGCTCCATTGTACGGGTAAGGCAACTGCGAGGCAGGGTCGGCAGTTAGTTCTTATAATACTCGCAAGTGTATTGTCGACTGGTTCATTGAATGAAGCCGAGTAACCACTATGAACATCATCATTGGCGGAGCAGGTGAAGTCGGCCGGCACTCGGCGGAAGTACTCGCACCTGCGGGTCATAATATTACGGTAGTCGACACGTCCCAGGATAAGCTTCATATTCTCGATGAACTGCTCGATGTGCGAAGCATGGTGGGTAGCTGCGCGCATGCTGATGTCCTTGTGGAGTCCGGCTGCGCGAATGCCGACCTGTTCATCGCGGCGACGAACAGTGACGAGATCAACCTGCTGGCGGCGTCGATTGCAAAGGCTGTGGGTTGTGACAAGTGTGTTGCGCGTGTTCATCATTCGGCGTTTTTTGATAAGCGCGGCCTGGATTACGGCCGTCATCTAGGCGTGAACCATCTTGTCTGTCCTGAGCACACGACGGCACAGGCGATCGCATCGACCCTGCGGACACCCGGCGCCTTCGCCGTGGAACGGTTCGCCAGCGGCAGGATCGAGATGCAGAGTATACCTGTCAGCAAAGACGCCAGAGCCGTCGGGGCCATGCTGAAGGATCTGGTTATGCCCGGTTCGGCCCGTATTGCAGCGATCGAGCGTAGCGGGACGGCGTTTCTGCCACAGGCCGAGACGGTCATTCACCCCGGCGATTACGTCACTCTCATCGGCGATGCGAAGCACTTCGACAAGACCTGCAGGCTGTTCGATACTGAAAGCCGGCGTCGCCAGCGGGTGGTGATCATGGGCGGCTCGAAGCATGCGGTCTGGCTGTGCCGGGCACTCAAGCATCGTAATTTCGCCGTTCGACTGTTCGAAGCGAATGAACTGCGTGCGAATGAACTTTCCGAGAAACTCGACTGGGTTACGGTGATCCAGGACGACGCCGCAACCACGGACGTGCTTCAGGATGAACGGATCGACCAGGTCGATGCCTTCGTGGCCATGAAGGATGAGGACGAGGTCAATATCCTCGCCGCCGCCCGAGCCAAGAGCATGGGGGCACGGATGGCAATGGCGGTTCTTCAGCGATCGACGTTCATGCACCTGTTGGAACATGTGGGCATCGATCGAGCATTCAGTCCGAAGGATACGGCGGTGGCGGAGATTTTGCGCCTGATCGATACCCGGCCGGTACGCCAGATCGCTTCACTCTGGGAAGGTGCAGCGGATGTCTATGAAATATCAGTACCGAAAGTTGCGACGCGTGTGGTCGAGACGCCCTTGCGAGAGGTTGCGTTCCCCTCGCGATGCCTGATCGCCGCAATTCAGCGAGATGACGAAGTATTCGTACCCGGGGCACAGAGTGTGATCAAGGCGGGTGATACCGTCATCATCATCGGGCCGGTAAAGAGCGACAGGGACCTGCGAAAACTGTTCTTCGGCAAGTGATTTTTATGAATATCCGCATGGTGATACGTCAACTCGGGCTGGTGCTCATCGTACTGAGTTTCTTCATGTGCGGGGCCGCGGCGTGGGGCGGGGCCAACTGGGTTACGGGATCAACTGCGGATCGTCTGGCTACACTGGCGCTCTTGATATCGATTACCCTCGGCGCCGTTGTGGGTCTGGCATGCTGGCTGATCGGACGGCGTGGCGGGATAGACGTACTCGGCCGGAGAGAGGCACTGCTGCTGGTGGCGATGAGCTGGCTGGTCGGCGCAGCGCTTTCCGGCCTGCCGTTCTACGCCTGGGCCATGCTACAGTTCGATCAGACTGGCGTGCGACATCCGTTCGGTACATTTATTCCCTGTTATTTCGAGGCCATGTCAGGCCTGACAACAACGGGTGCGACGGTGTTGAGTCACATCGAGGTGATTCCCGAGTCGCTGTTGCTTTGGCGAGCGACCACCCACTGGCTGGGTGGGTTGGGGATTGTCGTTCTGTTTGTTGCTGTGCTGCCCACCCTGGGCGTGGGTGGTAAGAAACTGTACCAGGTGGAAGCGCCGGGGCCGCAGAAACAAGGTGTCCGGCCGCGGATTCGCGAGACGGCACGCATTCTCTGGCTGATCTACCTCCTCCTGACACTGATGGAGGTATTCGCACTGGGCATCTGCGGTATGAGCTGGTTCGACGCCGTTTGCCACACCTTCGCTACGCTTGCGACGGGTGGTTTCTCGACGATGAACGCGAGTATCGGGTATTACAATTCATGGTCGGTCGATCTGGTGATTATTCTGTTCATGGTCCTTGCGGGTTTGAATTTCGGCCTGTACTACCAGATATCTCAGCGCCGTTACGATCTGGTCTGGCGTGATCCCGAGCTGCGTGCGTACCTGATGATTATTCTTTTTGCGACGGTGGTGATTGCCGGTTGCCTGCTCGGCGGGCGGTTGACGACGACCGCGGGTGAAATGACCGAACGAGTGAACCTGGGCGAGGCGGCGAGGCACAGCCTGTTCCAGGTGGTTTCCATACAGACAACGACGGGGTTCTGCACGTCGGACTTCAATCTCTGGCCGTTTCTACCCAAGGCGATTCTGATTCTCCTGATGTTCATCGGTGCTTCCGCAGGTTCAACTGGCGGCGGGATCAAGGTGATCCGCATTCTGGTGGCGTTCAAGGTGATTGTCTCGGAAATCGAACGTATTTTCCGCCCGAGGGTGGTCCGGGCGGTCAAACTCGGCAGGAATGTGATTGACCCCGAACTGCGACTGTCAGTGATGGTATACGTGCTCAGTATTCTGCTACTCGCCGGGATCGGGGCGATGGCGATCATGATGATCGAGCCGGAGGATTCCATTTCATTTACTACGGCGGCAACGGCGTCGATTGCCACGTTGAACAACATCGGCCCGGGGCTTGAGCTCGTCGGGGCGGTGGGTAATTACGGGTTCTTTTCACCGCTGAGCATGCTGGTCATGAGTCTGCTGATGGTACTCGGCCGGCTCGAGATGTATGCGATTCTTGTTCTCATCTTTCCGCGGTTCTGGCGGAGTGACTGATGTGAAGCAGGTATAATAGTGATAAACCGACGTAAGCCCCCCCTCACATCCCACACACACGCATTTCCCAGGCTTTCTGCCAGCTCACACTGCATTCTTTCAGTCAAATTCGAATTTCAAATCAATAGGTTTTCTTTTGAATATCTGTTAATTGCGCAGATGTCGCTTTACACCACTGAATCCCAGGGCGGCATAAGTGGGCTTGACAATGGTTGCGCCTTATGCGGGCTTGACGATGATGATGATTCTGACAAGAATGAAGTGAAGGGAAACGGTGGAAAGGATTTGATAATGCCTGTTCATGATGAGGATATAGTGAATGTCGATTTGCCGCCTCTGAACAGCGGTGAGTCGTTATATCTCGCCGAGATCGGCAAGGGTCTCGCCACAACCTTCGGCCATATCGCCGGTTCGATTGGAAAAGGGCGTCGCAACCGGACGATGGAATATCCGGAAGAGCGACGTGAAACAATTCCGGTCGAGCAGGGCGGCCAGCACGTCGCGAACTTTCGCGGTGTGCACAGGCTGAACCGTGATGAAGCCGGACGCGTGAAGTGTGTCGCCTGCTTCATGTGCCCGACCATCTGCCCGGCGAACTGCATTCACATCGTCGCCGAACCTCCGCCCTGGGACGATCGAGAGAAATATCCCGTCAAGTTCGAGATCGATGAACTCCGCTGCATCTTCTGCGGCATGTGCGAAGAAGCCTGTCCCGTGGATGCCATTGAACTCACGCACATTTACGATCTGGTAGGACTGTCACGCGAGGAGATGATCTTCGATAAGGAAAAACTCCTGGCGATCTACGACCATACGGTCGAGAAAAAACCAGTATAACAGTGGGGGAGGCAGGAGGTGCGTGAGGGGGGTTATTCCCTCGAATCAGTTTCCACATGGACGATGGTACGGTCCTGTTCCGTAGCGGATTGACCTGCGAGGACCGGTTTCTGATTGTCCGGGTTCAGAATAATGGCGGTGGCACCCTGTGCTTTTGCCTTTTCAATAGCTGCCAGCACCTGTTCATTATTATTGATATCGATATCGAGCTGTTCCATCTGGACGTAATTTTCTCTGGCCGTGTCAGAAGTGATACTCTCACCGGAAGCCCCGGCCGGCTGTTCGGGCGTGGTGTTATTGTTGTTCTGATCACAACCGGTGAATGTGACGAATAGAACGATCAGAAAGGCGAGTCGTGCAAATTGAATTGTGTTTCCGTTCATGGTCTGGTCTCCGAAAGAAACGGTCAGTTATCTTATTGTCTCTGAACCGGCTTGAATGTGCAATGGTAAATAACGATCAGAGAAGTACTTTGATTGCCTTGGAAGCCGGCCTGCTGGTAAACTGGGGGAAATAATATGCGTGCTTCGGGTATACCCCCGGTAGAATCGGCAGATACCGACTTCGTTACGGCCTGTCCGATTAAGGAGTCGTCCATCATGTTCCAGAATCTTGAGTGGCAGGTGCAACTGAACTGGTTGGGGCTTGTGGGAATCGCGGGTCTGCTCGGCGCGGTGATCGGAATCGAGCGTGAAATTGCGGGTAAACCTGCGGGTCTGCGTACCCATATCTTCATCTGCGCCGGGTCGGCGCTGTTCATGTTGCTTGGCCGGGCCATAGTTGAATCGTTCGGTTTACCACATCCAGCACAGGGCGCATCGAACGTCAGTGCCGACCCCGTTCGGATCATGCAGGCCATTGTGGTGGGCATCAGCTTCATGGGAGCGGGTACGATCATTCACCATGGTCATGATCGTATCGAGGGGCTGACAACCGCAGCCACGATTTTCCTCGTTGCGGCGATCGGTATCGCCGTGGCGATCGATCAGCTTATTCTGGCCGTATTCGTGACATTGGGTGCCATAATGGTGCTGGTGCTGCTGGGACTGGTCGAGAAACTTTGTGGCAAAAAGGATTGATCAATATGGTTGGGCGGCGGCGGGTCAGCCACTCGGGCATTTGCCGAATCAACAGAACTGCACATCGTCAAGTCCGATATTCATTTTATTGCTCGATCGGCTGAACCCGAGAACAAAAGGGGATTTGTAATCAGTTGAATTTAAAGTGTTTGTGGATATCCCTCGTTGAGGGAGATTTTTTCTGCTGATCAACGGAATTTTCTTGGCCACCTGTCGGGTTTAATGAATAATGGAGTCAGCAGGGAATGTTGCTATGAAAACATGTCTTTTCGGGAACCTTATGGAGATGCACTATGTTTTTTGACATCAGAGCAATCAATTTCGGTTTGAGTCCGGCCTTGACGGAACACGTTCAGCGCAAGCTGACCAATGCCCTGGATCGCTTTGATCAGCGAGTGTCATCCGTTCGCGTTCGCCTCAGTGACCTGAACGGCCCGAAGGGGGGTGTGGACATGCAATGTCATGTCCAGGTCAACCTGGTTCATTCGGGTTCCGTTTTTATTCACCAGGTGCACGAAGACATCTATTCTGCGATTGACGGTGCCGCCTCGCGATTGAAGCGAACGGTCAGGCGTCACATTAACCGCCGGCGTGATTCTAAAAAAGAACGCCGTACACCTGTTCGTTGATATTGAACGGTTACAGTCCACTACTTGTGCAGTCTGCAATCCGTTTACCATCAGGGGCCGCATCCGTGCGGCCTTGATATCATCCCGATGTGACTGTCGCGGATCAGGCGGCGACCAGGTCTGTCACCTGGTTGCGTGCCCATTCAAGTGTCTGGGTGACCCGAGATTTCGGGATATCCAGAACAAGAGAAATTTCCGTGGGGGTCAGGTCATCGGCGTAGTAGAGCAGAACGACGTATCGATCTGTTCTGTTAAGGGCGTTTAACCATTGCTTTACACGTCCGGCTTCCTTGCCGCTCATGGCTAACACTCCTTTTCAAGGCCATCGGTGTGAGATGGCAGGCCTGTGTGTGTGCACCAGCCGTTACCGGCGGGCCTATTCTAAATCCCGGCTGTCAACACTTCAAACAGAGATGCTTGTGAGCTTTTTCTGAAATGCTTGCTGGCTTCGCCATGTCGGGTCCCTTCTGAAAGGCGTTCGGTCAGGACCCCTCGCTCTATGGAACTTATCGGTCTTTCCCTGATCGTTTGATTAGGGAAAATATGTATCTCTACACAAAATTCTACACCATGCGGAAAATCCTATGCAAGGGTTTTTCCTGAAGAAAATAATGAAATTTTATGAACACTGTTCGCGACGGTTTCAATGATGGTGATATGTTTTTATACACGCTTTTGTATGTCATTTCAGTGTTACTGAAGTACATGTGCAAGTGGTGTATTATTCCTTATAAGCACCGACGCGGTAGGTGTACGTCACATAGCCGTAGATCAGTTCAGTATCATTATAAGTTGTTACGTCCTGTCCGACGCGTGCGATTTCATGCCACTGGTCCAGATTGTGATATGGCTTTCGCTCGATAACGAATTCATCTTCCTGCGGGTCGAAGGAATTGTCCTGCCAGGTGAGATGGACTTCGTTATGACTGACGGCGGTAGCGGTGAGGTACGTTGGTTCTTCGATGGTGATCAGGAAAGGCAATATTGCGTCGTACCATTTAGTTGCCATCTTCTGTTCGCCGGTGTCATTGGGATGCACGCCGTCCCAGGTATCGGCCGAGGCGTTGAAGCCGGTGTACTGATCGACGACGATAACCGGTGATTGCGCAGTATTCTTCGAGGCGGCGAGCGAGGGAATATTGGCGTTGAGCTCGATGATCCGGTCGAGCGAGCTGGTGGCGGGAATAAGCTGTGCGAAGAGAAAGACGACGTCGGGATTGTCGGTACGGATCACATCGATGATCTGGCCGAGCTCGGTGATGGTGCTCGAAGTCGAGTTGCCCTGAAAGCAGTCGTTTGTGCCGACGTGCATCAGGACGATATCCGGCGTGTAGCCGCCGAGCCAACCGGGTAACTGGTTAAGCAGTTCATCTGCCCGCCAGCCCCAGTGTCCTTCGTGATCCATATCGAAGTCCTGAATCGGCGGCAGGCCGCCGGGGAAGACGCCGGTCATACTGCCGACAAAGTCGACTTCATACCCTTGATCGTTGAGCATATGCCAGAGTGCCCGGCGATAACTGTTGTGATCGGTGTGCGATTCGGTGATCGAATCGCCCAGCGGCATGATCCGTACAGGCTGGGCGTCGGCTGACCCTGATACGATCAACGTCAGTCCCAACCATAACCATACCACTGGCAGAGCGATGGATTGACAAGCAATGTGATATCCGTGTTCTCCTCTCACACATGATACGAAATGCATCGGCTTAACTCCTTTGGCTTTACTTATAATGACATGCCAATATCGTGAGATAAGCCAAGTATAATCAGTTAAACTGTTTCGTCAATAGAGAATGTTATTATCTGAATTTGTTTGTACGCCGTTCAGTGTGGTTCTGTGCCGATGAAGTGTGTTAAAAGGTAATCAATTAACCTGGCAGATGATACGTTTCCAGCCTTTCAGGTTCCATGTGCCGCTATCGGTGACTTCCAGCATGATGTGTATGCGTTTACCGGCGGCATCGGTGGGGACGGTGAAGCCGGCATTCGATGATGTACTGTCGGCAATACTGATATTGCCGGTATAGCCGGTGGTAGTCTGTTCGGCCTCCCGGTAATGCCACCAGTGATAGGCGAGTGTATCGCTGTCGGGATCGTACGAACCGGCGGCGCTGAGTTGGACAGCCTGGCCGGGGCTGACGTTCAGGATGACTTCGCTGAGTGACGCGTCGCCGTTAAAAGCGGCGGCCGGATTGTGGTTGGCCTGCTCGTAATTCATGACACACCAGTCCATGCGAGCGGCGAAGTCGCGATTATAGTGATCTCGCCATCTGGCAACCGGCATGATGCGCCTGAGCCAGAGTTCCCCGCCGCAGACGAGGTCGTTTTCATCATCGGTCCATCGTTCGGGGCCGCTGCCGGCGTGCCCGAACCCGATTCGCGATGACCCGCCGAGCGAGTGTTTGTACTGGCCGCCCCAGCCTCCCCATTGTTCTTCAGCTTTGGCGTTCAAGCCGTTGGGCACCAGCCATAGATACGACAGGGTATCACCTTCCTTGACGCCGGTCGGCCCTGATGATGACGCGGGATAGGCCTGCCCGAGCGGGCCGTGATTGTTGACGATGTTTTCGTTCGCCCACGCCAGTTCACAGTTGTCGTTCGGCGCGCAGGGAAAGTCGCGTTTATAGACGCCGATCCACGAGGTGTCCGAGAGCACCCAATGCACGTATTCGGAGAGGTGGTCTTCAACGTAGAAGTAGGAGGCATCCTGAGCATTGACATCGTAGACGCGGATTTTGGCAAGCAGGGCGATTTTCTCCTGCTGTGAGCGGCCGCTGTTCCAGATGTCGTAACATGCCTGCGCGAGTGGGACGGGACCACCCCACATGCCGAACCAGAGCGGCCTGGTATCTGGTTTTTCGAGGAGGGTAATGATGTAGTTCGACGCTTCGGTATGCATACCCGGTCCGACGTGGTCCTGCCAGACGCCAGAGTACCGGCCCCAGTCGCCGTGGCCGTCGGGGTACACGCGATGCTGTTTGATGATACTTCGAAGATAATCCGCGGTGGGATAGTCTTCATCGTGCAGCAGCAGATTGGGGCGGGACTGTTCGTAGGCATCGATTACCGTGTTCGTGGCGGCGAGGCTGCCCGCCATACTGGTGAAGGGCGCCAGGCAGATGGCTTCAATATCGATATCGTTTGAATACACCATCAGACGCACCATGGACTGCTGATCGTCCGGATCGCCGGTGATATCCGTACAAACGACATAGCGGAATTTCTCCTGCGGCTCACCCGTTTTCCAGGCCCCGACCTGGTAGGTATATTCCAACAGGCCGGAGAGGTCATCGGTATCAGTGTAAGCAGTGGTGTCCGGATCTAGCTCAGCAAGTTGTTTCCAATTTCCCCCGGTTTTTCGTTGGATGATGAAATGTTCTTCATCATTAGAATTGTCGGTCCATGTGAGTTGCACATTATTGAACGAGACGAACGTTGCCTGCAGGTCAGACGGTGCGGCCGGGTACGGGTCGGCGTGCGAGTAGCCGGGAAGAAGAATGAATCCTGCCAGTATGAGAATGATGCTTTTCATATTGACGAATCGAACAATCGAGTGATTGACGCATGTCATGTTTCTACCTCCTTTTTGTGAGATGAACAGTTAAAGGGACAACCTGGCAAACGGACATGTCCTTATCCGCGCAATTTCAGAATTCATCTTGATGTCACTGCTTACGCCATCTTCTCCATCCACATTCCTTTCACGTGATATTCAGTCCCTGGCGGTAATTGATCAGGTCTGGTCGATGACGACTATGTTCGGCCTGATCCTGCGGTGTTGCGGTTCGTCGGGTAGTTCGCCGCCAATGCGTGCCATGAGCAGATTGACCAGTTCCCGGCCGCAGTCCCGATTGCATTTATCCACCGTTGCCAGTGGATGAATATCGGAAATCCACTGACGATCGTGGCTCTGCTGCCAGTAATTATCGTAACCGACGATCAACACATCCCTGCCCGGTTCCTTCCCGAGAATTCGACAGGCGGATCCGATAGAAAAAATAAATCCGTCGGAAACCACCATGATCGCATCGACCGGCAGATCGCTTGATCCGAAATGTTTGACTAGATGTCCGGCCACGAGGCAGGACCAGTGTTCGAACTGCTCGCGGGTTTCAATGTGGATCGTCAGATCGTTGTATTGGACCGGCGGCAATATTTCAAGATTTGCCTCGGTGATTGCCCGTTCATATCCATCATTACGCTGTTTCAGCCAGCTTACATGGGTGTTCGTTCCCTCCGCCAATGCCCAGTACCGTAATATCCGTCTGCAACCACGTTCGACAAGCAGCCTTGTCAGTGCATAGGCCCCTGCTTCATGGTCGGATTCGATCGTGTCATACTCCGGCCAGCGATCACGACTGCCATATATCATTACCGGCACATTCGCCTGCCTGAACCGATCGAGAATATTCTGGCCGGCGCCCGGCAGAAGTGTGTTATCAAAACTGATTACACCACGAGGCTGTTCGGCGACGAGGCGGTCCAATCGCTGTTCATCAAGCATCTGCGGCGAGAGCATCAGCGAATACAGTTGGTGATGTCGCGTTGCCAGCATGGCGCCGATTTCAAGATTTCGATCGAATCCGGTGGCGAGCAGATCGTGATAACCGACTTCCGCAGCTTCGCCGAGTATGACAATGGAATCGGAGGCGAGTGAAAGAGGTGTGTTTGCAGGCGTTTTGGCGACGATATGATATCGCCCGCTCCGGCCGATCCATCCATCCTGTTCAAGTTGCTTGATGGCGGTCCAGACCCCGTGCGTTGATACTTCCAGTTCGCCTGCAATAGCACGAACGGAAGGCAGTCGCTCGTTGCGGCCGATCCGGCCGTCGTCGATCCATTGCCGGATCGCCCTTAATGCGATATTGACCGGCGAGTTCGTCACATTGACCTGGGCTTCGCCTGACGAATGACCCGAACTCAGATGTCTGCCTGATTGACTGGTCATAATGGCCGACCTGAAAAGATTAATCTTGCTTAATTAAAACGTACTCAGACGAATGATATTATATCATACGAATGCAAATGTACAACAGGTAATACGGCAGATAAGGCATATATTTTTGAATTTGTTTTATATTAAGGTGGTATTGCAGACGCGATTAAGCATGGAATTACAGATTTGCGTTCAGTCTCTGATAGGTATTCGGGGCAATAAAGTAATGGTGGGTGAGAGGGGGGTGAGAGGGGGGTGAGAGGGCATAGGTGTTAAGCTAAGCGGATGAATTTTTACGTCGATGGACTTGACAT
>CAYRND010000062.1:0-20674 GCA_964425365.1 uncultured Phycisphaeraceae bacterium | reverse complement strand
CACTTGGACAATTACCCGAGCCTGAACTTACCCATAGATTCTGCTGAGGAGGCTTTTTTACAAATTTTCCTATAAGGATTCTAAGTCTATAACAGTCAAGTACTACCGCACACAATTGGCGGGCGTGGATGAAAGCGGGTATGGTGGATGACCATGAGCTATCAATCGGCGATGGAGCAGATGATCCGACGTCAGATCCAGGCAAGGGGGGTCGACTCTCCGGCCGTCCTGCAAGCCATGTCACGCGTACCCCGACATGAATTCGTTCCCGATGCCGACATCGAGGAAGCATACAGCGATCAGGCCATGGCCACTGCGGAAGGTCAGACAATCAGCCAGCCATACATGGTCGCTCGCATGACGCAACTGCTCGATGTCAGTCCCGGCATGCACGTACTCGAGATCGGCACCGGCAGCGGGTATCAGACCGCGATTCTTGCCGTCATGGGCGCGTCGGTAACCAGTATTGAACGCTATGATTCTCTTGCCGCCGACGCACGAAAACGCCTTGATCGGTTGTTTCCCGATCTACCTGTTGATATCGTCGTCGGGGACGGTACAAAAGGATACGAACCTCACGCGCCCTACGACCGGTTACTCGTTACCGCCGCCGCTCCGTCACTGCCTGAAGCCTGTCGCAGGCAATTGAAGGAAGATGGTGTCATCGTAATACCCATCGGTGATCGACATCATCAGATTCTAACCGTGTTTTACCGCCGGGGCGACGACTGGCAGCGTCAACATGATGTTCCCTGCCGATTCGTCCCGCTAGTCGGCCAGGACGGCTGGTGACCATTCGATCCGATCTGGTGATCATACACGCTGCAGGTCCGGCTGTTTCAGGATCGCACCGCTATCGGCGCTGGTGACCTGGGCGGCGTAACGGGCGAGATAACCGTAATTGATCTTCGGCGGGGGAACCTGCCATGCCTCCCGTCGGCGGTTCAATGTCGCTTCGTCGACCAGCAGGTTCAGCTTCTTGGCCGGTATGTCAATTTCAATCATATCACCCGCCTCGACCAGTGCGATCGGCCCGCCCGCAGCGGCTTCCGGGCTGACGTGCCCGATGCATGCGCCTCGGGTCCCGCCGGAGAATCGGCCGTCAGTGATCAGGGCGACACTCTCGCCCAACCCCACACCCATCAGGTTCGCCGTCGGTGCAAGCATCTCCTGCATCCCCGGCCCGCCGCGAGGACCTTCATACCGGATCACCACTACATCACCGGATTTGACCTTGCCCTCGAGTATGCCCGCCGAGGCTTCCTGTTCCGAATGGAAGATAACCGCCGGTCCCTGGTGTTTCATCATGCTTTGGGCAACCCCACCCGTCTTCACGACCGAGCCGTTCGGCGCCAGGTTACCGAATAAAATCGCCAGACCGCCCTGCTCGCTATAGGCCTTCTCCAGCGGACGGATCACCTCGTGGTCGGTCACACACGCATCACGGATGTTTTCACCAAGCGTTTTGCCGGTGACTGTCATACAGTCCAGATGTAATATCCCGGGCTTCTCGCTGATCGTTTTCAGAATCGCACTGATACCGCCTGCACGATCGACATCTTCGATATGCCAGTGACTGGCGGGCGAAACCTTGCATATCTGTGGCACCTTCTTCGCCACATCATTGAGTTTCGCCAGGTCGAACGTATTATCCGCTTCGTTTGCAATGGCCAATGTGTGCAGAACGGTATTCGTCGACCCGCCCATTGCCATATCCAGTGCGAAGGCGTTTTCGAAGGCTGCCTGTGTCAGGATATCGCGCGGACGTATGTTACTCGTGACGATATCAATAATGGTCTTACCCACTTCCTTGTACAGATGGTTTCGCCGCGTATCGGTTGCGAGAATAGTCCCATTACCCGGCAGCGCCATGCCAAGCGCTTCACAGAGGCAATTCATACTATTGGCAGTGAACATGCCCGAGCACGATCCCACGCCGGGACACGCGTTCTGTTCGATGACTTCCAGTTCCTCCTGCGACAACTTGCCGGCGGTGACCTGTCCGACACCCTCAAAAACCGAAATCAGATCGATCGCGCAGTTTTTGCCGGGATGATAACCGGCCTTCATCGGCCCCCCAGACACAAAGACTGCCGGTATGTTCACCCTCGCCGCCGCCATGAGCATACCCGGCACGATCTTGTCACAATTGGGAATACAGACCATACCGTCAAAACAGTGTGCCCGTACCATCGATTCGACGCAGTCGGCGATCAGCTCGCGGCTGGCAAGTGAATATTTCATCCCCACGTGGCCCATGGCAATACCATCGCAGATGCCGATCGTATTGAACTCGAACGGGACACCACCGGCCAGTCGAATGGCGCCGCGTACAAGCCGGCCGACTTCATCCAGATGCGAATGGCCGGGAATCACCTGGTCGAACGAATTGACCACCGCGATAAACGGCTTATCGAAATCACGCCTGTCCTGTATCACGCCGGTAGCGTGAAACAGACTACGGTGAGGAGCACGGGCCAGTCCTTTTTTAACAGTGTCACTCTGCATCGATCAACCTCCCTTGTCTAACGATCATAAAACGCCCATTGTAGCAATCCGGGCGGATCATTTCTTTCAGAAGCAAAGCCGGGCAGCTTGGGCAATCCCGATCCATGAAGGTGGCCCGTGGTGATATTCGAGAAAAACAGGATTCTTCCCAACAAGCCGGCATCCTGTGTCTGATGAATCAAGGATAATCTCCGATTACCCCAGCCACCGGACGTTAATGGACGCTCGATAATCAGTCGAAACAGACTAACCATCCGTCACACACCCCACGGATGCGGGTTGGACGTTGCGGATATATTTATACAGCGTTCCCGACGAAACCTTATGTGGCGGCATCGACCACGCAGCCTTTCGCCGCGACAACTCATCATCACTGATCTCGACGGTGATACTCCGCAAATGAGCATCAATATTCACCCTGTCACCATCGCGGACAAGTGCAATCGGACCGCCTTCCTGCGCTTCCGGGCACACATGGCCGACGATAAATCCGTGTGAGCCCCCCGAAAACCGGCCGTCAGTCAACAGTGCCACCTGATCACCCAGCCCCGCACCCATGATCGCCGACGTGGGCGTAAGCATCTCCGGCATGCCCGGGCCGCCTTTCGGGCCTTCGTAACGGATGATAATCACATCACCAGCGTTCACTTGTCCTGACTCGAGTGCGGCCAGCATGTCCTCTTCACTGTCATAACATTTGGCCGGACCTGAAAAACGAAGGCCTTCTTTGCCCGTTATCTTCGCCACGGCACCTTCCGGCGAAAGATTGCCGCGGAGAATCTGGATATGACCCGTCGGCTTTAACGGCTTATCGAATGGTCGGACCACCTGCTGGCCTTTCTTCAGACCCGGCAGACTTAAGAGGTTCTGCATAACCGTACGCCCCGTAACGGTCATACAGTCGCCGTGCAGCAGATCATGCTCCAACAGCAGCTTCATCACCGCGGGTGTTCCACCGGCCAGGTGCAGATCTTCCATCACGTACGCCCCCGACGGTTTCAGCGATGCCAGGTATGGTACGCGGTCACTGATCGTCTGAAAATCATCAATCTGCAGATCAACACCTGCCGACTTCGCCATCGCCAGCAGATGCAGCACCGCATTGGTGGAGCCACCGAGCGCCATGACAATCGTCATCGCGTTTTCAAAAGCCTTTCGCGTCATGATGTCCAGCGGTTTGAGATCGAGTTCCATACATCGGCGGATCGCAGCACCGGCCTGACGACATTCCTCGATCTTCGCCGGGTCCTCCGCAGGCGTGGACGAACTGTACGGCAGTGACATGCCCATCGCCTCGATGGCAGACGCCATCGTGTTCGCCGTGTACATACCACCACACGCGCCCGGCCCGGGACAGGATGACCGGACAATCGTTCGGCGCTGTTCATCATCGATCCGGCCGGCCAGATATTCGCCATAGCTCTGGAACGCGGAGACAATATCACGGCTCTGGGTATCGTTATCAAACTGTGTACAACCCGGCTTGATCGTCCCACCGTAGATCATGAGTGAAGGACGGTTCAACCTGGCCATCGCAATCAGGCAGCCGGGCATGTTCTTATCGCAGCCGGGCAACGCGATCAATCCGTCGTACCAGTGTGCGGCCATCACCGTCTCGATCGAATCGGCGATCAGATCGCGGGACTGTAGCGAATAGCTCATGCCTTCTGTGCCCATCGATATGCCGTCGCTGACGCCGATGGTATTGAACCGCATCCCCACCAGTCCCGATTCAGCAACACCCGTTTTGACCTCGGCAGCCAGGTCGTTCAGGTGCATGTTGCACGTATTCCCTTCATACCAGCACGCCGCTATACCGATCTGGGGTTTGGCCATGTCCGATTCACTCAGACCGGTCCCGTAGAGCATGGCCTGCGAGGCGCCCTGCGAGGCCGGCTGCGTGATCCGCGATGAATAACGATTGAGTTTATCTGTCATGATGATATCCGCTCCCTGAGATAGTTCACGATATTGTAGGCGGGTCGGATTATTGAATCCCGAACCGGTAAGGTTCATCGTCGCAGCGGATTCAGAACGACATTGTCATGGCCGGGTACAACGATATCCGCAATCTCGATCACCTCGAGCAGGCTCTGCTGCGCCTGGTCGAGGTCATAAGCATTTCGCAGAATACGGCCGCGTTCAAGGTGTTCTCGGGTCGGCACGGCGTCACCCGCTATTACGACCGTACTGCCTGACAGGCTGAGGATCAGTCCGCACGTTCCCGGCGTATAGCCCGGCAGGGGAAAGATATCCACCTGGGCGGCCAGCGAATCATCGGCCGCTCTGCACTGTTTCAATATAGTGATCTCCTGCTTCAGCAATGCCTGACGATCGGTGTCTTCCTCCTGCTGAAACTGATCGAGCAGCGACCTGCCCATCATTTCGCGTTCCTGCTCATTGATCAGCCACCGGGCATTCGGGAACGCCGCAAGACCCCAGCGATGGGCAGGCCGGAAGTTCGTCAGAAAGACATCACTGATATCCTCCGGCCTCAGACCCGACCGCTCACTCAACTTCGCGGCGATCACCTGAGCAGGCAGGCCGGGGTCTACAAGAATATTACGGTTCTCGCTCTGCACGAGTGTCGTGGTCGCATGAGGCGTTCGTGATTCCGTCTGGCGAGACCACAACTCATGAACGCTCAGAGTTCCAATGCTGATGACACGATATTCCATGGCGGTATGGTATGACAATCGCCGGATGGCAGCTTGGCCGGCAGGGTTAAAATTACTAGATACAGTTACTCTTCTTTCAAGTGATCCACATGCTTCAGGGGCAGTTGCCCGCCGAGTTGCCGGACTTTCTTCTTCAACTGTTCAATGACAACGGCCGGGAGCAGTCGGTGCATTCGTTCGATCCCACCACCTGCCGCGATCTGGCGGATCAGTGTCGAGCTGGTAAAGCCATACGTTTCGCCCGACATGATGAATACTGTTTCGATATCCGCGATGGACCGGTTGGTCAGAGCAATCTGAAATTCGTAGTTCAGATCAGTCACATTCCGAAGACCTCGTAGAATCGCGGTGGCTCCGATCTGCCTGGCGAAATCGACCGTCAGACCCTGGTAGCTTTCGACCGTCACATGGCTGCGGCATTGCTCGCTGACAAGTTGACAGATCATCTCCCGTCGCTCGTCCATCGTAAAGATTTCTGTTTTGGCGGGGTTCTGGCCGATCGCCACAACCAGTTGATCAAAAAGTACTTGGCCACGCCGAATCACGTCCAGATGCCCGTTGGTGATCGGATCGAATGTGCCGGGGAAAAGACCGATTTTCGATCGATGTTCCATAACGCCAGTATAACAGCTTCCAGGCCAATCATGCGAATCGCCGTAATTGATACAACCGGACCCCACAGGGAAACGAACCTGCGATTCGCCCGCTTTTTACTGGCATGGAGGGGAATTGAATTGGTTATTTCACGCAGTACAGAAACGAGGTTGCCGGCCTGCAACGGGTCGGTAACGTCAACCGCCTACTTGAGGTTGCGGCCACCTGCCTCGGCCGCACAGACAACCTTGCCCTGGATCGGGTCTCGTACCGGCAGCCTCCCCGGTCGAGACCTTTTTATTTCCGGTGGCACGTCCTGCAGTCCGTGTGAATCTTGTCAACCGGCTAACAGACTTGAAGCTCGTGGGCTGTGGGCTTGAAGTTCAGGGAATCGTGTATAACAGTTCGTCTTGCGTAAGTCGTTCGACCCCAAGCAATCAGGCGTGCCGATCCTATGGAACGGATCAGCATTCATCGCTTCCGTGGGCTTGAATTATTCAGGCAACAGATCCTCGGAGCTTGAGGTTTGTAGTTTAAAGAACCATAAAATTCGAAAACCGAATAATCTTGAAGATTGCACCTTGAATCCCTATATTCCTTTCATGCCTCCTTCCCCTGTTCAATCCGAATTGCGGCTGTCCATGCCCGTGGCCGACCTGCCCGGCGTACGCACTCGCCGGGCGACGCAGTTCAGACGACTCGGGGTCGAAACGGTCAGTGATCTACTCCGCCACCTGCCCATTCGTTATGAATATGAAGCCCCTGAAGGCCGAATCTGCGATCTTCAGGTCGACATGGTCGGCACAGTCCGCGGTGAAATCGTCAACTGCCGGTGGATTCCCGGCCGGGGTAAAAGCAAAAGCCGGTTCGAAGCAACTCTTTCCTCGGGTAACCGATATATCAAGCTCACATGGTTCAACGCCCATTACCTCAGCGGGCGTCTGCATCCGGGAATGTCACTCCGCGTCAAGGGCAAGCCGGGGATCTATAAACGTCAACTGGAGATGGTGAACCCGAAATGGGAGGAGCTGGACGACCCTGAACACGAACCCGAAAGAACCGAGCGGCTTCGACCTGTCTACCCGGCCACGGATGGATTGAACTCCGAGCAGATCGAAAAGCTGATCGGCCAGGTTCTTCCCCATGTTCTGCCCCAGATCCAGGATCCGTTGCCTGCTGCACTCACTGACCACCACGCCATGCCGGTGCTCGCCACGGCAATAAAACATGCCCACCAGCCGGTCGATATGGACCAGGCCGGTGCCGCCAGGCGAAGGCTCGCTTACAACGAACTGCTCCTGCTGCAACTCGGTATGATGATGAAACGGGCGTACGTCCGTGACCGACTCACGGCGCCGGCGCTACGGTTCAGCGAAGCGATTGATAAGCATATCCGAGGACGGTTCCCATTCGAGCTTACCGATTCACAGAACAAGGTCATTGAAGAGATCGTCAATGACCTGACCTGCAGCCGCCCGATGAACCGCCTGCTCCAGGGCGACGTCGGCTCGGGCAAAACCGTGGTCGCGCTCTACGCCATGCTCATGGCCGTCGCCGCGCGCAGGCAAGCCGCGATCATGGCGCCCACCGAGCTGCTCGCCGAGCAGCATTACCATTCAATAGCAGGTATGCTTACCGGCTCGAATGTCCGGCTCGGACTGCTCACCAGCGGCCAGAGCACGGCCGGTAGCGTGCAACGCGCGGCGCTGCTCGCTCAGATCGAAACCGGCGAAATCGATATTATCATCGGTACTCACGCGCTGGTCACTGAATCTGTCAGATTCCATGATCTCGCCGTCGCCGTAATCGATGAACAGCATCGCTTCGGCGTGGTTCAGCGATCGGCACTCCGCGACAGCAACGGGAAGATCGAACGCGATAAACAAGGCCGGTTTCGCGTCCCTCATCATCTTATCATGACCGCCACCCCCATACCCCGTACGCTCAGCTTGACCATCTTCGGTGATCTGGACGTCTCCACCATTCGACACCTGCCGCCCGGGCGATCGGCGATCACCAGCAGCGTGACCCATCCGGATAAAAGTGATGAAGTCTACCGCTTCCTCGCTGATCGTCTCAAAGCCGGCGGGCAAGGCTATGTTGTCGTCCCTGCCATCGACGCCGGGGAAAACGAGGGTACCGTCCACCTGAAAAGCGTACGGGAACATGCGCGCATGCTACAGGAAGAATACTGCACCGGCCTGCGTGTGGCCGCGATTCACGGACGGCTCAAGCGCAATACCCGCGAAGTCATCATGGAACGATTTCGACGCGGCGAGATTCATCTGCTCGTCGCGACCACGGTGATCGAAGTGGGTGTGGATGTGCCTAACGCAACCGTCATGGTCATCGAGCATGCCGAGCGATTCGGCCTGGCACAGCTACACCAGCTTCGCGGGCGCATCGGGCGCGGTACCCACGCCCGGAAGAGTGTCTGCGTCTTCATCGCCGACCCGTCAACTGAAGAAGCCGCCCGGCGAATGAAGGCCGTCGCCGCCACCACCGACGGATTCAAAATCGCCGAGCGAGACCTCGAAATCCGCGGCATGGGCGATTTCTTCGGCACACGCCAGCATGGGCTACCCATGCTTCGCGTCGCGACGATACCGGGCGATATTCCCTTACTCCAACTTGCACGACGTGATGCAACTCAAATCATCGACAAAGACCCGACACTTAAAGGCAATCCATATCTGCTTCTAAAAAAAGTACTTCTCCAGCAATACGGCGAAGCACTCGGCCTCGCCGACGTCGGCTGACCGGCAGCATGAACAGCAGACCGTGAAGAATCCTGCCGACCGACTCGAATTCCTGTGGTTCATGGCTCGATGCATTTAAATACCAAATCAAGTCCGCTCCTGTTCTACTCCTCTGGCCGAAGCCGCCGGGCGTGGAAACCCAAAAACTTACGGCCTCACGGTATAAATCTTCAATCCTGCCACCCGATCACCATCAGGTATTACAAGAAAATGCGCAAGATATACATTGAATCGGTCAACATAGTTAGAAACGAGAAAGGTATGATGATACGTAAGTTTGACATGTAGTGAAGGAAGCGTGAAAACAGGGTGGAATCACATTAACCCGTAAGGCCGATATGGATTCTGCATTTCCATGGAGAACGCTGAATGTGTATTGACAACAGGATGCTGAGCCGGGATGCATTTGAAGCAATGTATGCTGCCGCGCTACGAATGGCGGATGAACTGGGAATCGCCGCGAGCCAACCATTATTACAGGAAGCTGTTTATGGCTGCAGCGGATTCAGAGCCTGCGATGGCCGTATCCATGTATCACCGTCTCGCATCGAAGAGGTACTCGAACTGCTTCGCAACTCATACCGGCCGGCGGCGTCGAGGCCGGAGCGGCCGAATATAAGCATTACAGACCGTCCGTCTCTGTTTGTCGATCACCGAAAACGCGAATTGCGCCCGCTTGCACGCACCGAAATGATCGCCGGGACGAAGCTGATCGATGTACTGGCGTCACGCGGCCTTGTAACCGGTACCGGCTGCGGTACACCGCAGGATTCACCCGAGGCTGTCCGACCGTTTGAACAGTATCTGCTGTCTTATCGGTTCAGCCGCGGCGGGGGAAGTACCGCTGTTATGGTCGAAAAACCTCTCCGCCGTTACATGCATCAAATGAGAGAGATTGCAGAAGATGGCTACAATCCGGGGAAAATATCACATACCGTATGGCTTCCCAGTCCGCTTCGACTCGATGGCAATGAACTCGACGAGCTCATTGAAAGTGACGGCGAAGTCATTCACTTTGCCGTCGGGTCCATGCCGATCATGGGACTGACCGGGCCGGTCGATCCGATCGGTGTCCTGACCCTGGCAATGGCCGAAACGCTGGGAGCGGCAGCCGTCTTGAAGCAGTTGTATCGACAGGCGCAGGTAGACTGCATCTTACATCCCCAGCCCATGGACCCGCGATCAGGACTGATGGCGTTCGGCAGCCCCGAATGGAACAAACTCGAACTGTTGAAAATCGAGGTCTACCGCCATCTGGGACTTGGACTCACGCATAAGGAAAATCTCACGGCTTCGTGCATGCCCGACGAGCGGGCACAATGGGAAAAAACCTCAAGCCTGGCATTGGGAATGACATGGGGATGCCGGTCTTTCCAGCTCTATCCTCTCTGCGGTGATGAAGGCTTTTCACCCGTACAACTGCTCCTCGATATCGCTGTTGCCGATGAACTCTGGCATTCACTTCAACCGGCGAATAACATTGGACGGGCAAACGCGGCCCTGGAAACGCTGCGTAACGCCGTAACCGATAACGAAATGATCGCCGGGCTGGAAGACACGGTTGAACAGCTGTCCCGAAACTATATCCGTCCCATGTTCACACGTTATCACAGTGCAAACCAATGGCAGTCCGCCGGCAGGCCGGAACTCATCGAAACAGTTGAAGAACATGCCTCGCAACTCATATCACAATGGTCCTACGAACCCCCGCCGGATAAAATCGAGGCACTTATGGAGGTCTACGAACACGTATGCCGTGAAACAGGTTGCACAAACAAGCTCGATCATACCGATCTGCAGGCGAGCTGAATGCCCGAAGCATGGAATCGCATCTCACATTCGATACCGGTATCGCCGACAAGCCAAGCCGACATCATGGTCGAAATCGAGTTCGATACTCAATACAGGACAAATAATAATACAAAATATCTGAATTCCCGATTCATCTTAACTTTGACCCTCGACCGCCAAAATCTGATACACTTTCACCATGCTCGCACAAGTTCACAGTTTTATCCTCCAGGGTATCGATCCGCTCGCCTGTGAAATTGAAGTGGACGTCGGTGAATCCGATTGGCCGAAAACCACGATCGTCGGGCTGCCCGATGCCGCCGTGAAGGAATCGATCGAACGTGTTCGATCCGCCATTTTCAACAGCGGCTACCCTTTCCCCGCACTCAGCCGACTCCTGATCAACCTGGCACCAGCAGATACACGTAAGGAAGGACCTATCTACGACCTGCCCATTGCCATCGGGCTCCTGGTGGCGAATCACACGATTCAGACCCATGGCCATAAAAAATACCTCTTTGCAGGCGAACTGGCGCTCGACGGTCGGCTGAGACCCGTTTCCGGGATCATCAACATGGCGATCCTCGCAAGGGAACTCCGACTCGATGGTGTCATCGTCCCACTTGAAAACGGCGATGAAGCTTCCGCCGTGGGCCAGATCAACGTCTACGCCATGGACTCACTCGCAAGTGTCGTCGGATTCCTCAACGAAGAATACGATATCGAACCGCGTCACAACGCGGATATCGAAACCATTCTGTCACAAAGTCGGCCTCAGATCGATTTCGGTGATATCCGCGGCCAGGAGGCCGTGAAACGCGCGCTCTGCATCGCCGCGTCCGGCGGGCATAATGCCTTGATGATCGGACCCGCAGGCACAGGCAAGACCATGATGGCCAAGGCGCTGCCCGGCATACTGCCGCCGCTGTCTCGCGATGAGGCACTCGAAGTAACGCGAATCTATTCCAGTGTCGGCCAGGTCCCGCCCGGCCAGCCGCTGATTACCTGCCGCCCTGTCCGTACACCTCATCATACAGCATCTCCCGTCGCGGTCATCGGCGGCGGGACCATCCCACGACCCGGCGAGGTCAGCCTCGCCCATCATGGCGTGCTCTTTCTCGACGAAATGCCCGAATTCCCCCGTCCGGTTCTCGAAACCCTCCGGCAACCCATGGAAGACGGCTCAGTCACCATCGCCCGCGCGCACAGTTCCATCCGATTCCCCGCCAGGTTCATGCTGCTCGCCGCAATGAACCCCACACCCAAAGGCGATACGCCCACCGACGATGTTTCCCATCGTCAGATGGAACGCTATCTCTCCCGCATCTCCGGACCACTGATCGATCGCATCGATATCCACGTTGAAGTACCGCCCGTTCCCTACCGTCAACTTGCGGGCAAAGCATCGGGAACCAACTCGGCGACACTCCGTGAACATGTCATACTCGCTCGAAAGCGGCAGGCTCAGCGGAACGGCGGGCCACTGAAACCGAACTGCACGCTCACCGGTCGGCAACTCGATCAACTCGCCGTACTCGATGATACCGGTCGTATGCTACTTCAGCAGGCAATGGGTGAACTCGGCCTCAGCGCACGGGCTTATGATAAAGTCAGACGTATCGCCAGAACCATCGCCGATCTCGAAGCATCTGAAAACATCCGTGCTGATCATATTGCCGAAGCTATCCAATATCGGCTACTCGACCGGCAGCTTTATGCCCAACAGGCATAACCCGGCCAGGCGAATTCAGATACCACCACCATCAGCCAGTTCAACCAGAATGGCCAGTCCACGATCGAGCATGGCATCGCTGCATGCATAACTGATTCGAAAATGCGTATCACGCCCGCTGAATACCGAGCCCGGAATGATCAGCAGATTCTTTTTCACCGCCCGTTCGATAAACTGCGTACCGGTCATATTCAAATGTACCGGGACGCGGGGAAATGCATAGAACGCGCCGCATGGCGTTACCAGTTCATAGTGGCCGCCCAGCATCTCGACCACTCTGTCACGCTTGCGACGATACTGCTCCACATGCGTGGACATATCAATATCATGAGCAATCTCGCCGGCGAACTGAACCATCGAAGGTGCGCAGACGAATGAATACTGCTGGAGCTTGGTCATCTGCTCGATAATCGGCTTCGGGCCGACTGCATATCCGAGACGCCAGCCAGTCATCGCGTACGTCTTGGAATAACCGCGAAGCAGTAGAACATGTTCGCTGTATCTCGCCGGCGACGGGCATCGTGCCCGGCCACCAACCTGATCGCCCGCTACTTTTTCATAACAGAACTCATCGTATATCTCGTCACTCAGTAGAAGAAAACGGTGCTTCTCCGCCAGCTCGCCCACCTCACGGCAGATCGACTCGCCCGCAACGACGCCCGTGGGATTTGACGGTGAATTGAAAAGCAACATCTTGGTTCGCGGCGTCACAGCGGCCTCGACGCGAGCTGCGGTAAGCTGGAAATCAGGATAGGTATCAATGTAGACGGGTGTCGCGCCCGACAGCGTAACAAGATGCTTGTACATCACAAAGTAGGGATCGGGTATCATCACTTCATCGCCCGGCCCGGCACAGGTCATCAGCGCAAGCAGAAGTCCGCCTGAAACACCCGACGTGATCAACAGTCCCGTCTGATCATTTAAACCCGAGCCGCTGGCACTGCCCCATGTATGCGGAAACTCTTCAGCAAGAAGTGACGCGATCCTTTCACGTATCCCGGCCGCACCCTGGGTCTGCGTATACTTGTTCATGCCGGCACGTATGGCATCGGCGGCGGCCTGCTTAACAGGCTCGGGGACATCGAAGTCCGGCTGGCCGATCGACAGATTCACAGGATCTGACAAATGCGCCGCCAGATCGAACACTCGCCGTATCCCCGATGCATCGATCGCTCGCAATCGCTCAGTGATATAACGCTGGGAATCGAACATGTCAGTGGTCAGGATGCGGCAGTGCTTTCAGCACCCTCGGCGGCGGCCTCTTCCTTCTTCTTCGCGGCCTTGCTGCCCGTGACGATCTTGCGATTACTCACCTTCGGCAGGCCAAGCGGATCCGTCTCGCCATCCTTGAACGTACCTTTTGATTTCAGACGTGTAATACGTTCCGCACGCGACAGGACATTACGGTGACGTGCCAGCCCGCTTCCACTTTTCAAACTTCTGTCAATACTCATGCTGATCACTCCAATACCACCTGCTAGGGTCTTTCGTACTTATCAAAATACATCGTCTCCAGCTTGTCACCTTTATTCCCGTTATAACGCCACCAGCTAATCCCGATTTCCTTCAACCACGCCTCGTACTCGCGTCGCTGACCGGAGCTGAGCTGATCCGCGGAAAATCCTTGATTCACAGCGATGACAAGGTAGAACCTACCATTTTGCACGGGATCAAGAACAGTTGCAACCCCCTGGCTTAAAAGAAATTCAGCCAGTCTGGCCGCCTCGTCCGGCTGGTATCTCGCCAGCACCATATAATTTAGCCCCATCTCACGAGAGTCGGACATTGTCGTAATTTCAGGTGAATTCTCAGTTTCCGGCATAATCATGACTGGTTGATCTTCAGAAAGCACCGGCAGCAAGCGCCGGTATGTCCGCCGGTTCAGCTCCATTTCCGCCTGCAACTGACGGTCAAGATGACGCTCCGCCGCTCCCTGACCACGGGTAAAACCCACCCAGTAGGCCAGTAGAAGCAGCAAAAGCACCCCCACGATCATCAGGACTGCCATCCCGCGAGGCAGGCGCAGAACGATCGGCATGCCCGAACCGCCCCACCACGGCCCGGTGGCAGCTGCAGACTCGACGGTGCCGGGGGCAGATTGCATGTCAGGCTCAACCTGCTGAACAGGTTTGGATACCTGAGGTTCATGGAAACTCGGTCCCATGATCTCAAACGGCGGTGTCGAGTCTTTACGTCTGGCGGCCATACAATTGCCTAATTTAACATATCATCCGAAAAAAGAAAACATACCATCTTGTTTATTCAGACATGAATCTCATTTCTTTATTACGGCTGGATTGCCCTGGCCGGAAAGTCAATACCCTCTGCCACGCCGATGACACTGGCAAGGGCGTGGGTTCGGATATGGCTGATACTCACCAGCCACCGGGATATCCCGGCATGGGACGCCAGCTCGCCACAGCGGCCGCTGACACGCAATACAGGCCGACCTGACGGTTCACGGGCTACTTCGATGTCACACCAGGTCACCCCGCTGGAATAACCTGTACCCAGAACCTTGAGGACCGCCTCCTTCACCGCAAATCGGCCGGCAAAATGTTCGTCACGTCGTTCCCGTCGGCCTTCCACGTATGATCGTTCCAGTTCCGTAAAACACCGTTTCAGAAACCGTTCGCCATGATGGTCGATCATCCGGGAAATCCGTTCTATTTCGACCAGATCGATACCATGTCCGATGATCCGCATGATGGAAAGTTTCGCGAACCAGACGGCTTTTGGCAAACTGAAGCATACCGGCTGCAGGCCGACATCTGCTCAGTCAAGCAGTGGTTTATTTCCCGCATGACTATCCCTATGATGCATTGATCATGAAAGCCGAACTACTGGAAATCGGTAGGAAAATTCGAAGCGGACGCCGTCTGTCGTATGAAGACGGTCTGGCCTTGCTCCGATCGACAGACCTCGCTGAAATCGGTCGTCTGGCAGACAAGGTCAGACGTCGCCTTCACGGAACAAGGACTTTTTACAATATCAATCGACACATCAACTACAGCAATATCTGCACTATGGCGTGCCGGTTCTGCGACTTCTGGCGTAAACGCGGTGGAGACGGGGCTTACCAGCTCAGTATCGAACAAGTCGCGGAGCAGACACGAACCGCATTTCTCGCCGGTGCCACTGAAATTCATATGGTCGGTGGCCTGCATCCTGATCTGCCGTACGGCTACTATATCGATCTGCTCAAGGCCATGCGCCAGGCGGCGCCGGGTATCCACATCAAGGCATTCACCGCCATCGAAATCGTGCATATCGCCAAGATCGCCGGCAGGGAAACCGATCTGGACAGCGTACTGAATGAAATGAAGAACGCAGGCCTGAACTCCCTCCCCGGTGGAGGCGCCGAGGTATTCAGCGATGTTGTATTCAACAACACCTGCCGACGGAAACCCCGATATCCCTTATGGTTTCAGGTACATAAAACCGCACATCAACTCGGTATCCCCTCGAATGCTACGATACTCTACGGCCATATGGAATCGGATGAGCAGCGCATCGAGCACCTCATGATGCTCCGACAGGCTCAGGATGAAACCATCAAAGCGAACCTGCCCACGCGGTTTCAGGCGATCATTCCGCTGCCGTTCATACCGGGTGAATCGAACCTGAAACATCTGCCCGGCCCGACGGGGTTGGATGATCTGAAAATGCTCGCAACCTGCCGGCTTATGCTCGACAACTTCGATCATGTCAAGGCGTTCTGGGTGATGCAGGGTACTACGCTCTCACAGGTGGCGCTGCATTACGGCGTCGACGATCTCGACGGTACGGTTCAACAGTACGATATCGTCGATACCGGTGACGACCGCAGAAGCTTTGATCTGAGCGTCGGACAACTGCGGGCCATGATACTCGGCGCCGGCATGATTCCCGTTGAACGGAACAGTCTTTATCAGGAAAAACGCCGTCCGGAAGCGGTTACACTCCCGGCCGGCGTGGAATAAAGAGGACAAATTTACGCAACACATCCTAACAGAGCGCTGCTGCGTTCGTGCGGCGATTAATTGAAAATCACCCTTCATTTCATGGTTTATATTATAATCCGTCTCTCGACCGAATCAAACAGAATTCCGTTCCTGATTGTACTTACGTCATCTGAAATTCGTATCAATAACCAGTGGTCATCGACTTCAACAATACCGGAGCTACGTTACAGGTTCGCAGCTCCGGCGGTTCAATAACGGATTCAATCGCTCAGACGTACCGTCGCAAAAGTACTCGGGTCATGCCAGCAGTCATCATGGTCGCCGTACCAGGCGACTTTGGCATCTCGATCCCCACCGTCATCATCGTCATTGATGTGGACTTCAAGGCCGATCAAATCATCCGCAGACGGGGTCATACCCAGTAACGTCGACCATGGGATTTTGATTTCAAGCCGGTATCCTTGACCTGTCTCAACAATGCTGAATTCAATCCCTGTCGATTGATTGACCGAATTGGTTCCAATTCGAACCGTGCCGTCGTTATAGCGCAGGCCGTACTGGAAATCATTGACACCATCGTATGTACCGTCTTTGCTGTTGTCGGCATCGATAAAGATCTCGATCGAATCATCCTTCCACCATTGACTGTCAGGTGAATCCTTGTGAAGCGTGTTATCAGTAACTTCGACCAGCATATAGAACGCATTGTCGGTCCATAGTGCCCGCCACTGGCCGGAACATACGATGACCGGTGTAAAAACGTCATTATCTATTACCTGTGAAGATACCCCGGACCATACCGCATCGATCACACCGTCCGTTACATCGGGAATCGTCGTGGTATAGATGATATCGGCATCGAAAGGATTAAACGGTGTAGTGTCACCGGCCTCATTCGAGTAGGGCGAATGCCCGTATGAATTGTATGCACGTATGCGGTAGGTATAGACCGTCCCGGGTGTCAGGCCGGTATCACTGACGGATGTCATATCAGCGGATAACGTCAAGATTTCATTGAACCCACCTCCACCGGTTTTCCGCTCGATCTTGAAGCCGGTCTCATCCATAGCATTGTCCTGCCATGTCAGATCGATCACTGTGGAACTCACTGCCGAGGCCGCTAGGTTCGTCGGCGCCATCGGCGGCTGATTGGCCTGCGGGGTTGCCGAAGCGGTATTCGAATAACCCGATTCCTGCGAACCGATATCAACGCTGGTAATACGGTAATAATAGGTAATACCGTTGGTTACACTCGTATCGGAATAGTCTTGGCCGGTATATACCTGTGCACGAAGCGTATAACCGGAACCTTCATCGAGTGATCGGTAAACACGGTAGTGCGAAAGATCCGGTTCCGTATTCGCCGACCAGGTCAGATCGATCCAACCGTCGCCGGCAACCGCGGCAAGACCGGTCGGCGGCAACGGGGGCTGCGGCCCGGGATTGACTGAAACGGTCGATGAATAACCGGACTGCAGGCCGAGTGTATTCACCGCCATGATCCTGTAGTAATACGTTGTACCGTTCACTACACGGTAATCGGTAATATGGCAGGCCTGAAAAGCCACGGCTACCGCTTTGAAGCCGGTGGTCTGTGAAGTCGATCGATCAATCACATAATACAACACATTGGGCTCTGTATTGCATGTCCATTCAAGTGTAACACGATTGTCATCCGTCAGTGCGGCAAGACCTACAGGCGCCACCGGTGACTCGGCAACCACTGACAATTCATTCGAAAAGAACGAATCACCGTATGTATTCCACGCATAGATCCGATACATATATGTCGTTCCTGCCGTAGCGGTGGTATCAGAATACGACGTGGTATCTACCGGCAGATCGATAAGTTGACTGTAATCGCCCGAGCCGACTTTGCGTTGAATGGTAAAACCATCTTCATCAGATGCATTATCGATCCAACTCAAATCAACCCGTGAGGAAGTAATAAACGCACCTGCAAGTTCTGACGGAGCCGCGGGCGGTTGATCGCCTGTCGGAACATCTGGAGGAAAACCGTCGAGCATGACCTTGGCGAACAGGCTGGGATTGATCCATGAGTCGTCCCAGGTCGCATACCACGCCAGCTTGTTATCGCGGGTATCAGGCGGATTGTCGGTGTCATCATCAGTCAGGTGCAGATCGAAACCGATGAAATCCGCACGAAGAGGCGACTCACCGAGCGTCGTCTGCCACGGCACAGCCGCTTCAAGCCGCCAGCCCGTGGCCGTTGTCACCGTCTGAAATATCACTCCCGTTGTATCATGCACCGAGTTGTTCCCGGTATAGGCTACCGGGTCATTCCAGCAGAATCCATATTCGAAGTCATTCACGCCGTCATAAGTGGTGCGGTCGTAACTGTCATATCCAGCGTCAAGAAACAGCTCGACGTTATCATTGAGCCAGTAAGTGATCACCGGGGAATCATGCAGCGGTCGTTCGTCTGTTATTTCCACGTAGAGGTACAGGTAATCCTCGTCCCACAATGCTTTGAAGAAACCGGAAAAATCCTCCAGCTCGGCAGGCGTCGCGCCCTGGTGAACTTCACGCATGCAGTACCTTGGCCGGATGTCATCCCATACACTATCAATCACACCGCCGTCGGTTACATCGGGAGGCATGTCGGTATAATAGATATTGAAGTACTCGTGCGTCACGAGTTCAATACCGTCACCCGTCCCGAGATTGCGGGAATATTGTTTATCTGCAGCATTGTTCCAACGTTCGTGAACCCCCAGAGAAGGCATGGGTACTACATCACCGGATTCGTTGTAACGGAAATAAGCAGGACGTTCAGGATCAGCATTTTCATGAATCGCGGCGTCGATCAGATAATCGTCCGCACCGCGTTGACGCGGCTGGTGCGCCTGGCCGCCTCCGCCGCAGCCATCGACAAAGGGGAACCAGGCAGCAGAAGCGTCATCCTCGGCCCACCAGAAGTCATGGGCCACCGAGTCGATGGCCACTACATCCTGTGACACAAGAATGCTTGACATGTAATCACCGTTGAACGGAGCCGATCGCCAGGGCAGCGGCGGCGAGCAGTCGCCCCAGTTGTATCCCGTCCACAAGGCATCGATGATATTCAGGATATTCTTGCCGTCGATATCGATATGTCCCAGCATATCCACCTGAGGCCGGTAGTGAGCGACATCATTGACGCCGGGTTCGGTTCCCATCCTGCCCTGATCATCATGCCAGTTGAAATAATCATAATGGCCGGCCCAATCGGTCGGAAACCGCAGAAATGCCCCGAAAAGATTCTTGCCGCACAGGGTAAATCCAGGCTGATGTGTCTTCATCGTCGGGAAATTGATGAAATAATCCGCCTCGGAGTAAGAGACCGGCATACGGTCATCATTGAGTGACGGATCCGTCATGACACCCGGCTTGCTCCAGTAGACGAAATGCTCATCTTCACCCATGCCAGGATCGGGATAGCGTGTCATCGTCCGGCCGGTGAGTGAGTATTCCGGCGCCGTGAGGTAAACGACATTAGGAAATTCAGCCGCCCAGTAATTGTAGTAATGGTCGGGCATGACAGCGGTCGTATCACCGACGGTAATCTGCTGCGGCGGCACCCCGGCCTGATAGACCAGTTGGCGTAATAATGCAAGGACGAGCTCTTTGCTGACACTGACATCATTCAGATAACTTAGCTGTTCGCCGCTGCTGCTCACGCGTCCTGCATAAGCAATACAGGTGACAAGATTGATCTTTATATTGATTTCTTCAGTTGACTGATAACCGATATCACCTTTTCCGCGTGTGAGATTGAAGTGATGAAACATAACGTCCCAGGCCTGCTGTTCAGCCAGTTCTCCGGTAAGCCACCTGATGGCGTCTGCGAGCATTTGATCGACGATATTCTGGTCGGTATCGCTGTCGTATAGCCAGTTGCCGGTTCCATTCCAATCGGTGGCATCGGGATCGTGCACCCAGACAACGCGGCCGGGTGAAAAGCCGTCCGGATTACCGATAGGGTCATTCGGTGCCATCTGCGGGGCTGAGGCCAATTCACCAGGGTAGATCGCCGCATCTGTAAGTGAAACAGGGGTATAGTACGCCGCGAATGCTGCGGTGAATAAGGCAACGAAAAACATCGCCAGTGCAAGAACGGGACGTGCTGATTGAAATAAATGTTTTGATTTCTTCAGCACCAGCCAGGAGGACACTGTGCCGGCCGTCCAGATGACAAATCCGGAGGCAAGCGGAAACGCCGCCCGTTGACAGGGATAAGCGGCCCGTGACGGTTTGGGCAGCACTCTTATCAGGAACCAGGCAAGTGAAAATAAGCCGACAATAAGAGGTAGAATACGGAAAAACCGTCCATGTAATCGCCGGATAGTCGCCCGGATACAGGTAACATGACGACATCGAAAGAATCGGAACAACCTGAATACTGTCTTCATGATAATAATCCCCTTAATCAATGTTGATTGAAAATAAATATAAATACAATTACATACTCAATATTTCCTTCAAATCACTTTACGGGAAAGCAACGAGTGTATAGACAGGCGCCTTCCCCTCCCTCTATTTATCCAGATATATGATACAGGATATAGTTGTAAGACGGAAGTTTAAAATGGGTAAGATGGCCTTATAGCGTTTTTAGAGCATATTAATCAACCTTGTAGCGCCACCGGCATTTGTTAGGTATGCTAT
>CAYRND010000061.1:0-20733 GCA_964425365.1 uncultured Phycisphaeraceae bacterium | reverse complement strand
GGATTATCTTAGACGCGATTCGGGAGAGATCCCGGTCGTGATCGTCAACGCAGCCTCGTCCCGATACCCGTTCGGGATAGCACGCCGGTAACGACGTGCTAAATGCTTTTTTACCAACTGCCCACTTGTCAGAGATCTGGGTTCAATGAGTAGTTTCATACCCATCGAACACAAAAACCCCGCATGAGTTCGCGGGGTTTTTGTTTTGACGGCCGGGATCGTAATCGGAATTAGTAATTCCGGAATCAAACGCGAGGAAGCCGTTAATCCCGAGCACCTTCAATCGTGTTTCGAATAACGCCTGATATGATAAAAATGCTTTTCGCTCAAAAATGCCTTATCAATCATGCCCAGCACTTCTGACAACCCGCTGATCGTACAGAGCGATCATACGATCCTGGCCGAGGTCGATTCGACTCGGTACAACGAAGCTCGCAACGCACTGTTGGATTTTGCAGAACTGGTTAAATCATCTGAACATGTACACACCTACCGAATAAAGCCGCTATCCATCTGGAACGCCTGTGCCGCCAGCCATAAGGCCGAACAGATCATCGCGGCACTCAAGTCGTATTCCCGTTACCCCGCCGGCGAACGTGCTGCGTGAAATACAGGAATTTGCATCACGATACGGATGATTCCGTCTCGGTCGTGACGGTGATGACAACCTGCAATTACAAAGTGATGCTCCGAACCTGGCGGATTTCATAGCCCGTCATATCGACACGTCATAGTCGTTGAATACCCGTGATGACGACACAAGCTTCCGTGTGCACCAGGCTGATCGCGGCCGAATCAAACAGGCACTCGTCAAAGCGGGTTTCCCCGCTGAAGACCTGGCAGGTTACACAACAGGCGAACCGCTGAATGTGCAACTTCGCGATCAAATCATAAGCGGGGATACTTTTTCACTACGTGAGTATCAGCATGACGCTGCCGATGCATTCCATGCCGCCGGTGGTGACTGCGGGGGAAGCGGCGTCATCGTACTGCCATGCGGAGCCGGGAAGACGATTGTCGGTATCACGTGCATGCAACGGGGGGGGGGCGTCAACACTGATTCTGTCGACCTCCACAACAGCGGTCCGACAGTGCATAAACGAGCTGTTGGATAAGATGATCTCTGAACGCAGCTTCCGTAACCTGCGTAATCGATCCAATATCCGATACCGTTGCTTCACATATGATCATGACAGGCTCCATCCTGCTTATTCACAATGGATCTCATCGTCAAACAGAACCGCCAACCATCGAGGTCATTGCCTGATCGCAACTTCTCCGAATGTCATCAGGATAGACGTGGTTCCCGCCGTTCCACGATAAGCACCCTGACGGTCGCAAATCAACACCGCCAAAGCGACCAGATCCCAGGCAGCCTCCTCCGAACATTCGAGCTTCCGCTCCTGCAGAAAACCCAGATCATGCTCCCGCCCGAAGTCCAGAACCAATTGAGCGTCCTTCCTCACCGGCTCGGTTACCGAAGGATGATCCCATCCCCATAGAAACGTCCCGTCCTTCGTGCTGTAGGTCCCGATGATCTGGAATGGCGATTCCACAATGCGGCCATCGGAAAACGACCACGTGATCATGCCCGTTTCCTGGTCAGCGTCCCACCAGTCGGCCGAACCCAGCCCCCACGACGTCTGATGACCACGTGTCAGCGTCGCAAGATGCTCCTTTGCCTCCTCCATGTACGCGTCGATATCGAACTCCTGCTCCACATCCGATCCCGCCCCGCCGCAACCCGCGGCCATCATAATCAGTATTGATATTGCAACAGTTCTCATTATTTCCTCACACACTACTGATAACGAACTCTGCGGTACACGACCGCTGAATAATCCACAACCGGCGATACGATAACTCTATCCCGGCATGGATGCCAATGACAGATTGTTAATAAATGTAACAAACACGAGTTATGTTTGATCACATGGCATCGAGCGTATCGGCACACGTCACCAGGTCGTGAACCTGACCGATGACACCCCGCTGTAGTGCGTGAACCAACAAGGCATCGGCATGTTCAGGCAGCAGGGGATATGGCGATTCGAATCCGTTCGCCCTGGCAGGCGTGAAACCGTATCGTCGATAATCGCCGGGATAACCGAGCTCAAAAACCAGCTCGACGCCTGATTCCTTCAACTGCCTGAGCACTTCGTTGACAAGATCGCCTCCAACACCCCTGTTCTGATGCGACGGATGAACAGCCGGCGGAGCAGAAATCACTGAAAATGCCATCCGACGGCTATAGCCGATGCGTACATTGGTGAAAAGAATATGGCCGACAACACCACCACCTGCAACCGCGACAAATCACAAGGAAGGCTTCACCCTCGAATCAACCGGTAAATCATCGATCAGTTCCGCAATAGCACGACCTTGCGTATCACCAAATATGGTAATGACCATCTCGGATATCGGCTGTTCATCCGATTCCAATGCCTTACGCGCTTCAAAGTGCATCACAAATCATCCCTGTATGCTTATCTTCACGATGATCGGCCGAACGGCCTGTACTGTCCTCAAGCTGGCTTGCTCTTGCCATCACTGTACACCATGAATTGAACCGGAACAGCGAGAAGTGCCGACAGATTGCCCCACCCACCCACCATCCCCACCACCACGGCTATCACTACCATGCAATAAGTCATAACTATCCACGATAATGTAGTTATTTTCTATGACTACATGCCTCCTCCGATATATGAAATTACTACATTCCCAGTATACCGCCCCGGACCCGCAAGCATTAGCATCATAATTAGAAACGGAGCATCATTCGCATCGAATTACACGGACAGTCGTCAGTATGAGCACTCGAGAAATTGCTTGTCAAGGAAGGAAGCGACAACCATGTTGAACTCAGAAACACAATTGAAGCGGATGTCAAAAGCGACACGATCACGGATCAAACAGGTACTGAAAGCAGAACTTTCCGCACTGGCCCAGATGGTACTGATCGCACGCCACGTCACCGGAATGACCTACGATGAAATCGCCCTGACCTTCGACCTGGACGTTTCGGAAGTCGAATGGTTCTTCATGGAACTCAAAAACCGGCTGCGCCGACTGCGCGACGAATGCCAACTGGCCGAGGCGGCATGAACCAGATCAATCAAATGGGCATACCGCTTCGTGCATCATGTAAGCCGGTCAGATCAATGACGGTCAATACCGAGCTGATCAACCCGCATTTACCGCCGCCACAACTGCATACACCGACGAGTAATCCGAATCACCCAGCCCCCTCTGCACGGCCTTGATGAATAACTGCTCGAAAGCCTCGATGGCCTTTGTATCAATATCGTTTCCACCAGAAGCGATTACTTCATCCAGCAGTAGCCGCACATCCTTGGCCATGTGTTTCGCGGGAAAATTCGGATCAGTGAAATCGCCGGCCAGCATCCGCTGCAGTTTCTTATCGAACGTCGGAGCGTAGAGGGCACTGTTTCGTGTGACGGCCATGAACTGATCCACGTCGACACCGGCGCTGCGAATGTAGGCAAGACTCTGGCTGAAAGTAACGGTGAGTCCCGCAATAAGCTGATTCATCGCCAGCTTGAGTGCCGCCGCCTTACCCACTTCGCCCACATGCAGCGGCTCCGGGCCGAAGGTCGCAAGCAGCGGCCGCCATTGTTCAAATCGCTGCTCCGACGAACCTACCATCAGTATCAGCCGGCCCTGGGCGACCTCTGACCTGCTGCCCAGCACCGGCGACTCGATATAACTGCCCCCACGCCCGGCGATCTCCCTTTCAAGGCCAATACTTTCCGCCGGCGAAATCGTACCCATCTGAATTACCGTCCGGCCAGTGAAATCCCGGCCGGCATCGTCTCCGACCAGAACCGCTCGTGTCGCGTGGTAATCGCTGAGTACCGTGATAACACACCGGGCAGTACCGATCACGGCTCCGGGCGTATCCGATACACGAGCACCGGCCGGTTCGAGTGCCAGGGCTTTCTCTTTTGTACGGTTATATACCGTTACCGGATAACCCGCATCGAGCAGTCGCTTCGCCATCGCCCTGCCCATCAGTCCTGTACCTAGCAGTCCAATTTCCATACCGACGATTCCTTATTCGTTCCAGAACGTGTTAATTTCTCGTTCAGTTCGTTGATTTTTCCTTTGTGACGGGCTAGCGTTGCGTTATGATGAAATTGAGAACTGTCATTGTAACACCGGCTGTCAACATGCGTGCAAGATTCATTTCTCCAGCCCACGTGTTCGTTCTCGACTTCTACCAGCATATCGCCGTGCGCCTCCGCCGGAATTATGCGGGATACTGGAATCAACATCGCTGGTCTGTTGCCGCACTGTGTCTTGCAGCAGTGGCAGATTACATGACCACCGTACAATTCATGATCAACGATGGGATCGATCTTGAACTGAACCCGGCGTTCCGAATGACGGCAACCTACCTCGGCCCGGTACTCGGACCGCTACTCGGTAAAATCACACAACTGCTCGCCGCATTCCTCATCACCGTCTACCTGCGAAATATGTCACGTTATATTTTCTTCTCGGCGACTATCATCTACACCTGGGCGGCGTTATATAACATCTTCGGAAGGTACCTGAACTGACCGGCGGTATTTCATTGAATTCCACCACACATCATACGACCACTCTTAACAGAACAAGCCCGTGAAAGCACAATAGTGATTCCACAGGGTAACAGGCGAGCATCACTTCCAGAAGATAGAGGCCATGAGCAGGATACCCCGCTGAAGTCATGAAAATCGATTCCGGGATCGGATTTCATGTCATCATGGGACTTGGCCGGGTCGGGCAGAAGAATCGACAATAACAAAAAACCGTGCGAATATGCATTCACACGGTTGTCATCATTTACTCGGCTTCGCTGCAACTGCCTCAACCGGCTGCTGCAACACGGCGCCTTCGCAGTGCGCTCACGGCCAGCACCGGCAGGCCCATCAGAAACGAACTGGGCAGCGGCGCGTGTGCGATGGCAACTTCGATCACCAGGTCGTTATAGTCGACATCTGAGCTTCGAAGCGGCAGGTCTTCCCATGCATACACCCAGGTCGACAGATCACTGTCGTTGTAATCGACCTGCCAGGTGAGCATATAATCGAGGTTGTCGGCGTTCTCGCTGCGGTCCGAACTGAATGTCCGGCCACCCGACTTGAGAATCCATTCGAATGCCGTGTCAGGTAGATCGACCGTTTTACTCGTTTTCGTGCCGGGAAGGATTTTCCCCCCGATGTTATCTTCGATCATGGTGTAACTGCCGTTATGACGGTACCCGAACTCCTGGGTATTGCCCGCGATTTTGATCTCTACAGTGTAATCACCCGTACCATCATGCCAGAGCTGATCACCATGGGTATCAGAACCATCCAGGGCCGAAACACCTGTAATACCATCATCGATGCGCGTCAGCGTGGCATTATTGAAGTAGAGAACATTCTCGTTGATATTCTGCTCGGAAGTCAGCCACCCGCCGTAGATATCATCGAACAGCTTGACCAGTCGTTCCGACGAACTGTCCCAGGTCGTATCCGAAATGGGTGAAAAAGCGGCAAAGGCAGAAGTGCTGTTCAGGCCGCATGCAATAACAACTGTGAAGATGCATGTGATACGTTTCATAACTCCCTCTCACTTTCAATAGCTATTAATCAATCTGTCTGTCGTTGGTTTTCAAACATCATTGCCGACTGATACACAACCGGCTGATTCCCGTAACTAATCCAATTGTTTGAAGTTTAGTTCCATTATCATAGCAGGCAATTAAATGAAAGGTTAACCTGAAAAAAGATATGACAAGACGCATTATAATTGATACAGACCGGATCCCACCACGCAAGTACAAGCCGATCAACAACTTATAAGTCGGCCCCGGCGGAGGGCCGGGAAGGGACTTCCGGCAGATAAATAATTTTACAATGAGCCGCGATCTGTCATGTTAAACTGGATAAACAAAGAGAATTGGTAAAAGTCCATTCATATCATTCATTACTGATCATGGGTCTGCTTACGATACTCCCGAGGCGAGAGGCCGGTGTGCTGACGGAAAATCTTCGAGAAATTGTCAGGATTAAGGCCGCTGTTTACAGCTATCTGGGGCATACTCAACTCGGTATGTACGAGCAGTCGCCGGGCACGCTCGATCTGAAGCCTGCGGATTTCATGGAACGGCGAATGGCCGATATGCCTGCTGAACAGGCGTTCGAGCCGCCGCCGTGAAATGGGAACAGCTTCGAGAATGTCATCGACCGACACCGGCCGGCAGGCATGTTGACGCAGGTACACCAGCGCATCCTTCAGATCCGGATCATTCACGGCGGTGAAATCCGACGACTGACGGGTAACGATATCACCCGGTTTCACCTGAATGACATGCGGCTGGTCTATTACCTCGCCCAACATCAACCGGTCCAGCCATTGGGCGGCAAGGTACCCGATATGACGCCAGGGAACTGCTACGCTCGACAGCCTCGGACGCATCGTCCCGCACCAGAGTTCATCATTATCCACACCGACAATCGCCACATCAGCAGGCACCTTCAGCTTCACCGCTCGACAGGCGTAACTGACCAGCATGGCGGTAATATCGTTACCTGCAAAAAGCGCCAGCGGCTTCGGCTGCCTGCTCAGCCATCTCACCAGCTTGCTATCCACCTCCGGCAATCGCTGATAGTATCCGATAGGATAATAGTACTTTCTCCCGATATGATAGGCGTCATAGCCACAACCGGCACCTGCCAGAATATGACGGTAGCCGAGTTCACGCATATCCGACCAGCTATGATCCTGAAGACCCACATAAGCGAAATGCTCATAACGACGATCAAGAAAATAGGCTGCCACAGTCTGTCCGACACATTCATCATCAACGTAAATATTCACCGCCGCCTGATAAAAATAATCAAATAGATTCACCACAGGCACCGGGTAACGACGCAGCAGCTTGTCACGCGGCGCCCTGAGCAGATCAAGGATAATCATGCCGTCCGGCTTTGACTTTACCGACTCCGATTTACCTTCAGGACCCGATCGGCCGACATTGGTCAAATCCCACTGCGCGTGTTCGTCGGCATAAGCCAGTACGCCGCTCATCACACGACGGTGATATTCCGCCGACCAGCCCACAAAAGCGAAAATCTGTTTCAATACTGACTCGCCCGATACCTTCATCCTCAATCCTGTCGCAATCCGCCCGGAATCGTTATGGATGCGTAAGCGGTTATTATACCATATGCGGCGTCATACGGCACCGGCCAAAAAGGTCCCGTTTGAACGAAACGACCGAAAATCGTAATCCATCACAACCAGACCATCGCATTAAAACATGCCATCGCTCTTTATCCGCCCATCTGTGGTACAACCCGATGCCGCTTCGCCGCAGTCATCCCGATGCGTGATCCGGAACGCTTCAAATATGCAGAGCATTTGCATACGTGCAAAACCGTTGTCGTAATATGCCCGAAAAAGAACGCAATCTGTACTATTACTTCATCACCTCGGGGATATACTGAAATCAAGCGGGGATTGCCTGTTGTCGATCGAACAATAGACATAATGCTCACATACGGAGGGGCGCTGAATTAACGAAGGAGAAACAAATGCATATCCAGAAACAACTATCAGACGACCGGCCCGGATACAACTTTACGTTCGTGCTGATCATTTCCCTGCTGGTACTCGGAACAACGGCAATCAACAGTTACGCCGTCGGGCTGGGTTACCACGTCAGCGACGGAATACTCTATATCGATAATATCAACAATGACAATCCAGTCATCCTCGACAACGACTGGTGGGAGGAGTCGGTCGGCGATGAGTTCGTTTACGCCAAGGCGACCCTCGGCCAGATCGATCTTCGCGGGCTGATCGCGACGCGTGATATGTGGGGTTATCCCAGCAGCTTCCAGTATACCCTGGCCGATTGTCTCAACGACCTGACCCGCGACGTCGGCCGCGCGCGGCAGAGCGGGCTGTCGAATATCCCCGACCCCACCGCGGGGAACGAACGGCCGCTTTACCCGCCCGGCGATTACATCATCGAGCATACGGATTATGGCCCCTCGATTTCAGACGGCAGTAATCTGATCGTTCAGCATGCGATTGCCGCCTCCCCTACACGACCGCTGCTCGTTATTGTCGGCGGCGCTCTCGATACCGTCGCTACCGCTTACATGCAGAACCCCGCAATCGCTGAAAATATGATCGTGTTCGACACCGGCGGCAGCTACAACGACAAAAGCCCATGGCCCTGGCAGATTTGTATGGAACGAACCAAATTCATCTACTGGGAGGATTCTAATGCCTGGCAGAACGGGTGTATCGGCCCGAAGGCATGGCTGTATGAATTCCCGGATAATCCCATGACCGATTACATGGAACAGCGATGGCCGGACCATCGAAATATGCACTGGGCCGATTGGTTCCTGATTGCATACATGTACGGTAAGGACCACTTCAATAACGCCGTGAAAATGAAGCTGGATCCCTTCACCGGCCACTGGCACGCACATTCAACCACCGGGCAGGATTACGATTTCATCATGATCGACGATTACATGACCAATACAAGCTTCCAGCAGACCTCCGCTGTCGATTATTACAACACACTGATCGATCCCTGCGTCTACGGCGACTGTATAAGTGCCCCTGAAAATGTCCAGGCGACCTTCGTTTCCTTTACGCAGATTGATATCATCTGGACAGACACCTCCGGCGGTGATCAGCAGGAAACAGGCTTCAAGATCGAACGAAAACCGCTTGACGGCCGTGATCAATGGACCGAAGTGGGAACTGTCGGCGCGGATGTCACCTCTTTTTCCGATACACACACCACCTACGGCAACGTAACTTATCATTACCGTGTCGGCGCCTACCGGTAAGCCGACTCACAATAAAAGCGGCCATATCCCGCCGCATTCTTGACTTTGACTGAACATCAGCGGTACGAAAATCCGCCTTATACGACTGATATACCGCTGTCCACCATGAGCGTCTGCCCGGTCACCATGGCGCCTTCATTGCCGGCCAGGAACCAGACACCTGATGCGATTTCATCCGGCTCCGCCGGCCGACCGAGCAGGCCGTAGCCTTTGTTCTGCTCTCTGAGCTGTGCCGGCGTCACGCCCTGTGCCGAAACACGTCGTTCGTGAAAGTCGGTCATGGTATATCCCGGGCAAAGCGCATTGACGCGAATACCGTCCTTACCGTATTCAGCCGCCAGGCTTCTCGCAAGTGATAGAACGGCGGCCTTCGTCGCATCGTAAATCGGCATATCGCCCCGGCCGACAATAGCGTTGGCCGATGAGATGATCACAATCGAACCCTTACCCTGCCGACGCATCGCGGGTAGAACTGCCTTGCAGCTATAAGCGACGCCTTTTAAATTCACCGACACCGCCTTCTCCCAGTCAGACTCGGTGGCATCGAGAATACTGCCGCTGACACGGACCGCCGCGTTGGCGACAAGGATATCGACCCGGCCCCATTTCTCTTCTGCCGCCTGTGAAAGCGACAGGCACTCTGACTCGCAGGCGACATCGCAATGTCGGTATTCCGCCTCTCCGCCGGATCGGTTGACCTGGTCACACGTCTGACGACCGTCTTCATCCGCAATATCGCCGACAAGAACACGCATGCCCTCGCGAATAAACCGTAGCACACACGCCCGGCCGATGCCCGCGCCGCCGCCAGTGACGATCGCCACCTGTTTCTCAGTAGATTCCACCTCAATCATTCTCCTTTCGCTATCAATTCATCCGCCATGTCGATCCGCACGTTGTATCAGGCCCGGCCGAGTTCATACACTGCACAATCCGGCCGGACGATATTATAATACCCGAAACAGGTGAACCGGCTGTCAATATCGCGGACCTTCGGAGAGAATATAATGAAAAAGAGCATCCTGCTTGTTCTTATTTACCTCATCCTGCTCTGCCCCGGCTGCGGCAAACCCGAAATTGAAATCATGGAAAATGACATTCTCAAGGTCAGTGTGAGCACAAACGGGAGGGTATACGTGGAAGGCCGGCGAGTGTCACTCAAACATCTCAAGACGATTTTTCAGGAACTCAAGGAAAAAAACGGCGAAGTCTGGTACCACCGCGAAAACGCCCAGGCGGATAAGCCGCCCCAGCAGGCCAACCAGGTCATCGATATGGTCATCGCCGCGAAACTGCCGGTCAGCCTGTCCAGCAAGCCGGATTTCAGCGACTATATCGATGAATATGGCCATTCCCACCCGAGGGTCATGCCTGATGGATTCATGAACTGAAGGAACACGGTGTCCCATGGACGATCATCAGTTTCTGGCCATCATCGACGCCACGCCCCTGGTCTCGATTGATCTGGTTATCATCAACAATCGCGACGAAGTTCTGTTGGGCAGACGCACGAATCGACCTGCACGTGGCTGGTGGTTCGTGCCGGGCGGCCGGATTCGGAAGAATGAACAACTCGTCGATGCGTTCATCCGAATCGCACGATCAGAACTGGGGATCAGCGCTGAACTGACCGAGGCGACCCTGCTCGGTGCTTTCGATCATATTTACGACGATAACTACCTCGGCAAAGCGGGGATCAATACGCACTACGTCGTGCTCGGCTACCTGCTCAGGCTGGATCGTCATACCCCGATGACCAACGATGACCAGCATGCCGAGATCAAGTGGTGGCCGGTTGATGACATATTGAAAAACCCTCAGGTCCACGAAAACACCCTGCGGTATTTTTCGACGGATGTTCTTATCCGTGAACGTAAAAGGTTGCAGAACACAAGCGAAACCGGAAGCCGATAAAAATCCGAACCCCGCATCGCTTGCCCATTCCTTGACAGACCGGTTAAAAAACGATGAAATAGCGGGTTTATTATCATATATTATCTCGGGAGTTACAGTGCATGAACATAGTCATGTTCACCAATTCCTATACACCCACGGTCGGAGGGATCGAAAAGTCCGTACAGACCTTCACCGAGGATTTCCGGGAACTGGGGCACAATACACTCATTGTCACTCCTGATGTCGACCACGCCGAAGCTTCCAACGAGTTGGTCTTTCACGTGCCCGCGATCAAGGAGATCAACGGTAGCCAGTACTCCTTGAAAATCCCTTTCCCCAGTAAGCTGAAGGAACGCCTGGACAGTTTCAAACCTGATATCATTCACAGCCACCACCCGTTCATGCTCGGTGACACGGCGTTGCGAGTGGCACGTGTGCGTGATCTGCCGCTCGTCTTTACACATCACACATTGTATGAACGCTATGCGAACTTTTTCGGAATTGAATCCGAGTTGTTCGAGCGGATCACGATCAACCTGCCGGTCGAATATGCCAACCTGTGCGATTGCGTCATCGCTCCGACGCAGAGTATCAAGCAGATCATCCGCAGCCGGGGCGTGACTACACCTGTCGAGATCATCCCGACGGGCATCAATACCGACTACTTCGCACACGGCCGGGCCGATCAGTTCCGCGAGCTGTACGCCATTCCCGACGATGCTTTTGTTGTCGGCCATGTGGGCCGGTTGATCACCGCGAAGAATGTAATCTACCTTTCGCGTGCGACTTCGCTGTTTCTTCAGGAACAGCCTGATGCCTGGCTGGTGATCGTCGGTAGCGGCAAACAGGAAACAGCTATGCTCGATGAATTCGATCGGTACGGCGTTGCGGAACGTGTGATCTTCACCGGCCCGCTGGGCGGACCACTGCTCGCAGACGCATACGCCGCAATGGATATTTTTGTATTCGCCTCCCAGACCGATACGCAGGGACTGGTCCTGATCGAATCACTTGCCTCCGGCGTTCCGATCATCGCACTGGACGGGCCGGGTGTCCGTGACGTCGTGCGCCACGGCCTGGACGGCAGACTCATGCCGGCCGACACGCCGGTGTCGTCATTCACACAGCATCTGATCACCGCTCATCGCAGCCCGTCACTACTTCGCCAGTGGAAGCAACATACCGTCGAACAGGCTACACGGTTCGATCGAACAGCATCAGCGAAACGGATGCTCGATGTCTACCAGGGATTGCTCGGGCAGTGGCACAAGAAGAACGGCGAGTACATTTCACTATGGGACCGGTTCCACGACCGTATCGCCGCTGAATGGACGCTGCTGGGACAGAAGACCAGTGTTCTGATTAATGCGATCCTTGATAATACTTGAGACTGCCCTGCTTCGGCATGCAGCATTTTTTATATTTCCTGCCGCTGCCGCAGGGACAGGGTTCGTTACGCCCGATCTTCCGCCGAGTTGCCGGTGGCACGGCGACCATCGCGCCGGCCTGACGCCGGTTCAGGTCATCTACGATTCGCTCGAAATGTGGAAGACAATGTTGATAGAATTGCTGCCGGCCTGCACATAACCAGCTCAGCGACTGTTCTGAACCACTGACTGATGAAGGCCTGTGCTTCTGACAATCACCCCAGCAGTATTTCAGATAGGAACAATCCATACACCTATCGATACCTGTGCACTTCGCTTCACCAAACTGCCGGTAGGCTTCGCTCTCCTGTAATGATTGCCATTCATCATGATGGATATTACCCAGCTTGTGTTCACGTGAAACGAAGAAGTCGCAAGGGTAAATATCGCCATTATGCTCGACCACGAAATACTGGCAGCAGTTCTGCATGAGTTGACACAATCCTGCGGGACGCCCTGATAAAATGTTGATAATGGCATCGAACAGGCGTATTGAAACCCGGCCGACCCCGTCACGTCGCCAGCAGTCGAACAGCTCGCATAGAAAATCGCCCCACTGCCGACCGGTTATGGTAAACGGCATGGCCTCGCCGGCGGCGCTGAACTCGACGCAGGGAATGTACTGTTGCCAGGTGAAGCCGCGGTCGCATAGAAATCGGTAGATTTCCGTAGCACGGGTGACGTTCCGGTCATTGACGAGCACCAGAATGTTGAATTCCACCTGATGGCGATTGAGCGTTTCGATGCCACTGATGACATCCGAGAATGATCCGGCCCCGTTTGTGCGCCGCCTGTAAAAGTCATGGATTTCCTCCGGTCCGTCCAGACTGACGCCGAGCAGGTACTGGTATTGTGCGAAATGCTCGGCCAGGTCGTCAGTGATCAAAGTGGCGTTTGTCTGCAGACCGTTCGCGATGATGGCGCCGGGCCGGCCGTATTGCTTCTGAAGCTCCGTGACGCGTCGGAAGAACGCCACGCCCATGAGTGTCGGCTCGCCGCCCTGCCAGCCGAAGGAATAACAACCCTGTTCGGTCGCGAGGTACGTACGGATCATCCTTTCGAGGGTCGCCTCCGACATGCGATGCCGGTTGTCATCGGGATAGAGCCGGCAACGGTCATAATAGAAACAGTAATCGCATTTCAGATTACAATCCGCTGATGCAGGCTTGACGAGAAGGGAAAATGGCTGGGTCATCACTTATTCGCCGGTAACTCCCCTGCACGGATTCAAGATATTACCGACAACACACGGATATTATTATATCCCGATTCTCATTCAAATGCTTCCAGACCCAACCGGGTGTACTGCTCGGCGGGCGCATCGGTCTGTCGCATGAGCGAAGTCAGATAGCCGATCATGCGGTTCTCGATTTCAGGGTCACTGATCGGGCTGACCTGCTCCGGATCGGTTGACAGATCGAACAGCATCGAGCCGAATTGCTGGGGCTTGAGCCAGTCACTTGGCGGGCAGTCGATCTTCATCGTCCGGCAGCCTTTCGTAAACGAAAAAGGCGGCTGAAGCTGGATATCCTGGAGCTCTTCCACGCCGAAGGTATGACGCATATGCATCGGCATGTGCGTGTACTCGGACAGCGGGGTGTTGTCGTCGCGGACGGGCGATCGCATGTACACGTACCGCCCGTCCGTACAGTTCACATGACCTCCGTGCAGGCCGAACAGTCCCGCTTCACGCAGCGGCTTGTCACACGCGATTGTTTCAACCAGCGGCTTGCCCTGGACATCGTCGGGAATGCTGATATTGAAGTAATCGTAGAGCGTGGGGGCAAGGTCGATAGTCTGGACGAGACTGACGCGACGCTGTCCCGCCGTACCCGCGATACGCGGGTCATGGATGAACATGGGGATCTGAGCGATCTGATTATAGAACGGCATGGCGCATTTGCCCCACCAGCCGTATTCACTGAGCAGAAACCCGTGATCGGTGTGGACGATGAGCAGCGTATCGTCCCACATGTGGTGTTGATCCATGAAATCCAGGACGGTGCCGAGGTGCTCGTCGCACATACTCACGACAGCAGCGTATTCACGGCGGCAGCGTTCGATCAGTTCAGGTGAATCGTCGTCGCGTACGCGACCGTAGAGCGGCCAGTCGAAATGCGGGCCGGTGAAGTCCGACTGGTATAACTTCCGATATTTCTCCGGCGAGAAGAACGGCTCGTGAGGATCGAATGTCTCGATATGCAGCAGCCAGTTGTCCTGACTGACGTTGGTTTCCAGAAATCGGAGTCCCATTTGGAATGTCTTCGCCTGTGGCCAGTCCTCGGGCTCCCGGATGTATTTCCGGTTGATCCAGTCCTGCCGGCCCATGTCGCTCTCGCGGCCGTGATGCACGTTTGCAGGCCGGTCCGGATCGTTCAGATCACCGATCCACGGATCCCCTTCCTGACCGCGTGAAAACTGCCACGAGTTGTAACGCGTGTGGTAGGTACTGCCCCCTTCTTCCCAATAGTGGTAATGGTCGCTGACCAGGTGTGTGTAGATCCCCTGTTTTTTCAGATTCTCCGGCATGGAATCATCGAAGGGCTCCAGCGGACCCCAGCCGCGGTGCAGAAAGTTGTACCGACCGGTGTGCATTTCACGCCGGGCCGGAATACACGGCATACTGCCGACAAAACAGGTATCAAACGTGACTGCCCGGCCAGCAAGTCGATTGAAGTTCGGTGCGATTACCCAGTTGCAGCCGTAAGGCGGAAGCATGTGACGGTTCAGTGAATCGTAGGTAATCAGGATAGCTTTCATGGTCAGGTGAACTCGCGTGGGTGTCGGGCCTTGAGCTCAGGAATAGCCCACTCACGCCCGGTTTGTATGAGGTATTCACAATAGGTTTCGAGCCGCCCGTTCGCGTGGAACGGACCGCCTTCCTTTATAACGGTCCAGAGCGGATCCACGTCGTACGGCATGCCCGCCATCATCAGGTCGTGCCAGTCGTTGAGCAGATAGACCGCCTGCCGGCATACATCCGGATTCTGCTCCGCGATATTGTGCTGCTCATAGGGATCCCGGTCGATATCGAACAGCATTTCCTTCGGCATGAGGTGATAGCCGTCGTGATAGGTTCGCATATAGAGCCAGTTGTTCATGCGTACGCTTCGCTGGCAGACATGTGCGCACTGGCTGATGACGAGGTACGCACGGGCACAGTCTTCACCGCGCATGATGGCCGGTGCATAACTTCGGCCGTCCCATGACGGCGACTGTTTCGCGCCCAGAAGTTCGGCAAGCGTGGGCGCCAAATCAAGTGCATAGTGCAGGCCGGTATCGACATGTCCCGCTCTGCCGCCGGGAAACCGTACGATCATGGGCAGCCGGCAGGTCGACACATCCGCGGTGGTATGCTCGGCGTAGATACCGAACTCGCCCATGTTCTCGCCGTGGTCCGCGGTGATGATAACGGCCAGGTCATCCCAGATACCCTGCTTTTTGAGGGCATCGAGCAGTTGCCCGACGTGACCGTCGACGTATCGTACGCCGCAGTCGTATCCGTCGAAGACCTCGCGGACCTCATTCATATCGCGAATCCGGCCGGGCTGACGTGGGTACTCGGGTCTGGTGCGGGCATCGTACATATTAAGTTCATGCGGCTTGTGCGGGCCGACCATATTGCGGTGCTGATCGAGCACATCCTGCGTAATCCACTGCGGGAGCGGGTCATCCGCAAACGGGTTGCCGAACGCCTCGGGCGCGCGATAGGGCGTGTGGGGGTCCCAGTAATTGACATGGAGCAGCCAGTTATCCTCCCGGGCGTGATCGCTGATCCACTTGAGTGCGGTCGGTGTAATCTCTTCCGCCGACTCCACGCCGCATCTGCCGGTGTTGTGCATTTCACTGAAACCGGCGTAAAAATGCCATGCCGCGTGTCGTTCGCTGAACGGGCTGATCGACACGGTTTTCATGCCGATCGATCGCAAGACGGCAGGCAGGCTCTCACGCATGAGGGTATCCTGAAAACCGCGGGTAGCCCCTTCAAGTCTGAAATCAGCGGCCGTCCCGCCGTGATTGACTACGCCGCTATGAATACCGAACCGGCCGCTCATCAATGCAGTCCGCGAAGGCAGGCAGGGCGCATCCGAGGTGTAGTAGTGATTGAACCGTACACCTTCATCCGCAACGGAATCAATACACGGCGTTGTATTGCGGTGATAGCCGTAGACACCGACATGATCGGCACGCAACGTGTCGATATCGATCAATAGAATTCGCATGACTGCTCCTTGACCGAGCTCAGGCGCGTTTTCTGTTTTCGCGATAGGTGCTGTTCGGATACTGCTGCAGCTTGATCAGTGCAGAAAGCCGCTGGGCATGTTCCCTGAGCAACCGGGCGGTTTTCGCTACCCTCGCAGCGGGCAGTGAATGGGGATTGGCGCCCAGGCCGAGGTAACCGGCAATGTCGCCGTCCTGCTCGTAAACCGGCACCGCGATCCGACGCACGCCACGCCAGATGTGCTGGTCGTCATAGCAGTACCCGTCTTTTTCGAAACAGGCCATCCAGTCGCGGTTATGGGCGTTGAAGTACGCGCAGTCCGCCATCCGGTCCTGGGACCGGGACTGCTCGTGTTCCGTAAGTGTGCTGTAAATGATCCAGCCCCAGGGGTAGCGGTCCAGCTCGACTGCATGCGTTCCGATTTCCTGCATGGGGATGGACGCCTCATGCATTATCTTGTTGAGACAGATCATCTGGTAGCCGTCCCAGTAGACGACGATGGCGGAGTTGCCGGTGGCTTCGACGATTGACCGCAGAACGTCTTCGGACTGCCCCGCCAGCACCTCCCTGACGGCGGCCTGCGGCAGTAGCGACGCGACTCTGCGACCCAGGCAGTACCGGCCACTGGCCTGGTCAACGTCGATATATCCCCGTTCACGCATGACCTTGAGAAAACGGACCACGCTGGCACGGGAAACATCCAACGAGGCCGCAATGGCATTGAAACCCACCGGTTCACTCGAACCGGCCAGTATTTCAAGAATCTGCAAACCGCTTTCCAGCGCGGGAGCACTCGGCTTGGCCATATATCATCCTATACCACACCCGGGGCTGTTATATCAGACCTCGATTATAACAATCGCCAGCCAGACCGACAAGTATTTTGACTCCCTGTTGATAGAAAACTACGCAGATAATCCTTTATGGCGAATGTAATGAATATAACGTTTACAGCCGAAAAGACCGACCGTTTCGATCCGGTAAACACGTCTCCCCTGTCATTCCATGAAAATATTTGCTTACAGAAGAAACAGATTGTCTGTTTTAACCGGTAAATGGTTGAAAAGTACGATTCCTGCTTGATTCCTGACGGGTAAGGGCGATAAGCGGGGCATCCGAACAACTTTGAAAATCAGTGAAAGGGTAAGGCTATGAAACGGCGGTTTTATGTCATGGAACTGGTCATCGCCATCATCATGCTGATCGGTGTGTACGCTGCGAGAAACTACGCGGAATCGCATATGATTCATGGCGAGCATGGTGTTGTCGTGCAGATGGCTGAAGTGGAAGCGTGGGACAACAGTTGATCACGGTATAACACGGGTGGCTGCGAGTGGCCGTGTTCACAATCGGCTATCTATCTCAACCGTCGAATCGCCTGTACTGAGAACAACCGGCGCCGCTGAGAATGTATTATTTTCGCGGCGCCGTCTTTATTGAAATAAAAACCCCACAGCATTCCGATGCGCATCCGAATGCTGTGGGGTTGTATAATAGAGTGGGCTTACGGGGAAAGAGAGCTGGTTATCAATTCCTGTCCGCACCGACGCGATAGGTGTACTGGATCAGGCCGTGCAGGTAGTCATAATCGTCATAGGTCGTCGTATTCGCCGGTAGTGTGGCGATGGTCTGCCATGCGGTACTGCCGATGACGGGTTTACGCTGAATGGTGTAGCTGTCTTCCTGCTCCGGTCCGGAGGCGTTATCCTGCCAGGTCAGTCGAACGAATAACTGCGGGCTGCTGAACGCCTCCGCAACGAGATTCGTGGGCAACGGCGGCATATCACCCTGTAACGAGCCGGTGTTCTGGTACGCATCAACGACATAATCGTTGCCGTCGGGTATCACGGTCAGTACGTAGGATGCGGGACTGTCGGTGATGTTGTGGATTGCATTGAGATCGGTAACTGTAAGCGATTTGACCGTCTGGCCCTGCTCGATCGTCGTCTGGCCGTAGTAGGTATGCTCCTGCGTACCGATCGTGTGCAGTTCATAAAGTACTTCAAGATTGTTCTGCGTGGTATTGCGTGTGATATTGAACTGACCGCCGACGGTCTGAAGATCGACTTCGACCAGTGTCGTACCGAAGGCATCGGCCTTCAATCTTGCAGGGTTCACGCCGGTTAGAATGACATGCGAGCCGTCGTCGCCGTTGAAGCTGGCGAAATAGAATCCGCCGTGGTTATCCCAGGCGTCGTAGCCGGTATGACGCCGCCGTTGGCCGAATCGGCAGGTGCTGACACCGTCGTTATCCATCTGCCGCAGCTCTCGAAGGACGGTCGTCGTCCCGCTGTCGATATCGAATTCGAGCAGCCGGGGCAGCGAGCTGATATTCCATACGCTGTGGACAATGTAGATTTTCTTTTCGTCGGGACTGACGTGGAATACCCATGACTCGGCGCCGTCGCCGTAGCGAGTCGCCTGGCCGAGGTAATCCCATGACGGCTCGACGGGCGTCGGGCCGTTGTCAGTGAAGCGGTAGATTCGCTGCTTGTCGTCCATGCAATAGAACCGCGTGTGATCGCGTGACCACTGGCCGACCTCGATGCTGTCGACGTGACCCGAAACCTGAAGCTGCATGTTGGTCTTCACCCACGTGGGTGAAGGATCATCGATATCGATGTAGTGCAGATAACCGCAGGTTTCAACGGGATCCTGGTACTCACCAGGAATATCCGGGTCGCCGTACCAGTCCTTACCCATGCTGAAATACAACCGGTGCTTTGAATCGATCCAGAGTACACGCGCAGCGTAAATGATATCCTGCGCCAGGTGGTAGTTGGGATGTTTCACGTACGGCCTGTTCAGGTCGTACGTTTCATGATAGTTCAGGTCGTGTTCGAAAATCTTACCTTCGGGTACGGACGCGCCGTATAGCCGGTCGTAAACCGGATCGGCCGTCAGTGAGACGATCTGGCCGATACCGAAAGCACCGTTGCCCAGTATATCCTCGAATGATTCGTTGCTCTTGTCGTACGCGAACCAGTGGAAGCCGGGGATACTCTGCCAGGGGTCATTGGGATAGGACGCACTCATATTCGTCACATACATTTTGCCGTTGTTGTAGAACGGCCGCGTATGGAACTTCTCGAAGTATTCGGGTTTGCCGACCTGGCTGACCCAGTCGTACCAGGTATCGGCCATGATCGCGGCGGTCAGTGCATCGCCGACGTAACGGAGCTTTCGATCGGCGATATCCCCTTCACTCGCGGTCAGCCTGAAGAGCGACGAGTTGTTGGTATGGTCCATGCCCCCCTGGTAGATATCACCGTCCGGGCTGGAGCCGGTGCAATGCCATGACTGCGTCGGCGAAAGACCCTGCGGCGGGCTGCCGTAGGGATCGGCCCCGTAAGGTGGCATGTAAGGCAATACCCAGGAATGCACGCCGTCATAATTACCACTCACCGGCGAAACGGTATCCGGCAGTTGACGTGACTCCTCGATTCCTTTCCCGGTATCACTCTGGTAGCTGTAATCAATATAGTTTTCATAACCCAGTACCCACTTCTGCGGGCTGCCCGGCTTATTGAAATACAAGGTCGTGCTGTACGGAATATTGCCGAGCTGACCGCTGATCAGGCCGTCGAAAATGTATTGCTTCGTGCTGCCCAGTTTCACATACGCCCTGTCGATTTCGTCGTCATCCTGAACGGATACCAGATTCACGGTCACATCGACTCTCACCTGCGCAGGGGAATAATCCGATACAGTAATGACAATATCCGCCTCATCGCGGAAATTCGGCCCCGTCGTCACGGAATTCCAATGAAATTTCCCGAGCGGGGCGCTTTGACCCATTACAGAAGCAGCGAAACCGCATACCAGAACGATCAATACCGATAAAAACACAGTTTTTGATAATAATCCGTTCATTCGACAATTCATCTTTCCCTCCCTCATTCAGGAGTTATAAATAGCTGACAATCAATCCCTTAGCCGACCGACACAGCCGGTTGCATAATTGACACAGACCACACATAAGCTTGTGGCTAATAAATCGATAAACTCAATAAACTGACAGGCTTACGCGGAGAGTATGAAAAGGTGACATCTATCCCTTCCATTCATATTTTACCACATGATGTACAAAACAGCAAAACAGATTTGCTTACCTATACTTACATAAAAGATTACATAACTGAATGCATTGTGTTACTCCTCCTGCTTCTAGACATGCCCCTCGCTTAAAATCTAAAATCCTACCCTCTATCCCATATTAACAGTCTTCTCATAATCAAGTCAATAAAAAAAGAAGAAATTTAAGGCTCATCCGGATCTTGCGTAGGTAGAACTTGAAAAAGTGTGGACATGCCTGTCT
>CAYRND010000060.1:0-20746 GCA_964425365.1 uncultured Phycisphaeraceae bacterium | reverse complement strand
GATGTCAAGTCCATCGACGTAAAAATTCATCCGCTTAGCTTAACACCTATGCCGGCAGCGGGGGGCTCTATGTTACACGGATTGATGCGAAAACACGCGGCGATGTTACATTGAACAGCAGCGGTACACTGCGCGGGGCCGCGGACGACGATACAGCGGAAATCACCGGCCATGAAATTGTCATGACGGCATGGTCGGGCGGGATCGGCGGGCCGTCAGCCGGTTCTGCGATCGATCTGCTTGCTCACGGCCGGTTCTCCGCCGATACCGCCAGCCGGGGTGATGGTGGCGATATCAATATCGACAGCCTCGGCGATCTGATGATTAACGAAATCAACGCCGGCGCAGGCAACGGCGGGGCGGTCACCATCAACTCGATCGGAAGCATACAGGGTTTCGCGGACGACTTCGTGCCGGATATCTGGTCTGATGAACTCCATCTCATCGCCGGTACCGGTGGAACCGGATGGATCGGCGGACGTACCGCCGGCGAAGCAATCAACGTTATCGCTGTTTCCAATTTGACCGCCGATACAACCGCAAGCAACGGGGATGTCATCATCGACTTTTTCGCCATTCTGCCGCCCTATGTCATCGACGCCGGTACCGGAAACACAACCGTCGATCTGATCGCCACGAACCTTGCGGAAAGCCTTGCGAATACCATGCCCGATGTCACTGCCACCGCCACGCAATCGTTTGGCGAAAGAATACTTCTACCCGGATTCGATACGCCCGTATCACCCATGATCGGCGGCAGACCTGCCGCATATTTCCAACGCTCGCTTTCTCATGCATACAATCAGTATTTCATGCACGCGACATTATCCGGCAGCGTGCAGTCGACTTTCGACCCTGCCGGTTTCATCAGTTATCTCGCTGCACAACCTGCGGATTCCCATTCCCGACAGGTTCTCGCAGGACTCGGTGAACTCGCACGTAGTATGTCATACCGCGAACTCGATCAGAACCCGCCCACCGGGTACAAAGCCCGGATACTCACGCAATATTCCCCCGGCCTGATAACCCCCGCCGAGCTCGATGCCGTACTCCACCTGCTTAACGACTCATCATTTTCAACCGAACCACAAATCCTCCCGACACTTACTCTCCCACAAGCGCAAGATAAATCCACTACTCACCCCACAATTTGAGGTATGGTAATTGGCGGGTGAGCAGAGTTCTCAACCCGATAAATATGGATGATCTTCATCAGTATGTCGGCAGACGATCACAAGCCCGCAACCACCGCCCGATTGCCATTACCGGAAAATAAAGCCGGTACAGGTGATATCGCAGGTAGAACACACGCGGAAACCCCGTACCCGTAAACCACGACTCATCCCACGTGCCAGACGGTAATTGCGTATTCAGCAGCCACTGAATGCCTCGTTCGACCGAAGCATCCTCATGGCCATAGACCGCCATCATTGCCATCGTCGCCCACGCAGTCTGACTCGCCGTACTCGGGCCTCGCCCCTGTAGCGATTCATCTTCATAAGTATCAGCCGACTCTCCGAACGAGCCGTTTTCCTTCTGATGCGATTTGAGCCACTCGCCCGCAGCCTGAATCCACGGCGAATTCATATCACATCCGACGTTTTTCAGTCCGCAGACAACCTGCCACGTACCGTAAATGTAATTCACACCCCAACGCCCGAACCAGCACCCCTCAGGCATCTGCGAATTCCGAATAAAACGGATCGCTCGCTTCACAACAGGATGGTCCGTTGTGAAGCCGTGATAACCCAGGCACTCGAGCGTCCGGCCAGTGATATCGGGGCATGACGGGTCCTGAATCGCGTTATGGTCAGCAAATGGAATAAACTCCATGAACCGGCGGTCACGCGTACGGTCGAACGCCGCCCAGCCGCCGTCGTCGTTCTGCATTGCCAGCGACCACTGAACACCCCGGCGGGCGGCACTCTCGGCCTGATCTCCGCCGATACGGTGTAACGCCATACTCACCATCACCGTATCGTCCACATCCGGGTAATGCTCGTTCCTGTACTCGAAGTACCATCCGCTCGGTTTCACCGGACTCGGGACATTATTCGCCCAATCCGCATACTGTCGGCATTCACGGCCGACAAGCCAGTCCGAAGTCTTTCGCATCATCGGATGGCGACGGTCCAGACCGGCGTCCGTCAGGGCATACGCCGCGATACCCGTATCCCATACCGGCGAAAAACAAGGCTGTAGACGGATATCACCCGTCGATTCGTCTTCAAGCATCAGGTCGTCAAGGTCCTTACGTGCTTTCACCAGCAGTGGATGATCGTCAGGATAACCCAGGCACCGAAGTGCGACCTGAATATAGACCATCGGCGGGAAGATAGCTCCGAGACCCTCGGTCCGTTCAAGACGTTCGATCAGCCAACGCTCAATCCATTTCACTGAACGATGGCGCAGCGGCCGGATCTGAAGTGCCGACAGTGATTTCAACATTCCGTCGGCCAACTTGAAAAACGGCGTCCAGAACGTGTGACTGATGTCATTCGTCTGCTGCAGTTGATGTCGCTTACGATCGTCCAGATACAACTCATCAATACCCTGGTCAGGATCAAGCCGGCGTGCAGGACGGTAGGTCGTCACAATACTCAGCGGCAGGATCATTGTGCGTGACCACGCGGATATCTTGTCAATATGAAACGGAGCCCACTTCGGTAAAAAGACAATCTGAGGCGGTATAGATGGCAGGGCGGAGTAACTGATCTGGCCCAGCGCCGCCAGATAAAACTTCGTGAAACTGTTACAGCACTCGGCGCCGCCGTGTTCGCGGATCACTGCGCGGGCCTTTGTCATATGGGTATCGTCAGGACTGTCGCCAAGAAGTTTCAAAGCGAAGTAGCCCTTGACTGTTGCGGACAGATCAACCTTCGATGCGCCCGGATACTGCCGCCATGAACCGTCATCGAGCTGTTGCTTCCGAAGCGTATTGCCGATCCGCGGCAGCCTCGGATCGTCTTCATGACCGAGTATCCATTTGAGCAGTAGATATTCGCTCTGAAGAATCGAATCGCCTTCAAGCTCGCCGCACCAGTGGCCGTCTGCCTGTTGAATCGCAAGAAGATGATTCACGGCCTTCCGCAGAACGCGGCCGGCACGATCGATTGTGCCCGGCGACTGATCATCCGTGTCCGCCTGCGGTTCCGTCGACATCGCCGGTAGCGTGGCCACGATCACCTCAGTATTGTACGACTGATCCAAATCATCATTGAGAGGAGCTGATTGTTTCATGTCAGGAGAGAGTTCCCATCGCTTGTGTGAAATTCAGGTTATGACCTGTATATGACTTAAGTTAGCAGATGAGATACAGCCTATCAACAGGAAAATCCCTGTGAGGAAGCCATGTCACAGCCCCCCTGCTTGCCCAATTATACATAAGAGGCATTATAGGACGTTAAAGTGGGGCGGTTCAAATTCGGCTTCTCCTATATTCCAAGCTCGATAAGACCTTTACGTGATTTCGCAATGCCTGTCGATCAACCGTACCCGGCCTTCGCTGATCAGGCGGATCGCCTCGGGATAGGCTTCGCATTCCTCCACAAAGACTCGCGATGCCAGTGTGTCAGCCGTGTCGCCTTCGTTGACCGCACAACAACGTTGGACAATGATCGGTCCCGTATCATAACTCTGGTCAGCGAAATGGACTGTACAGCCAGAGATTTTGCAGCCATACGCCAGGACCGCCTCATGGACATGATGGCCGTACATGCCATGGCCGCCGAACGACGGTAACAACGCCGGATGAATATTCAGCACACGGCCTATGAAATCATCCGGCAACACCAGCAGGCACAGAAAACCCGCCAGGCAGACAAGATCGACTTCCGCCTGACGAATCATACCGAACACAACGTCCGAGAACTCAGAAGGGCTCGCGTACGACTTCCGGTCAACCAGTTTCACATCCATACCTGGCAGCTTCTCGTTCAGACGCTTCACAGCGCTTGCATTCGATGCGATCACCAGTCCGACCTCCGCCTTCAGCTCGCCGCGGCCGATCTTCTCACAAAAATTCTTCAGGGTCGTACCGCCGCCGCTGACAAGTACCGCCAGTCGGATCGGGTCGTGTTTTACTTGAGGTACAAGCTCGGTCATACCTGCTAACATAACCGGAAATGACAGACCAGACAACGAACATCACCCGGCTGGCGCCGTCACCGACCGGAGCACTCCACCTGGGTAACGCCAGAACCTTTCTGATCAACTGGGCACTCGCCAGGCAGAACGGCTGGCGGATCGTCCTGCGTATTGAAGATATTGACACCCCGCGAACCAAACCCGGTGCTGATGCGGAGATCATCGCCATTCTGGAATGGTTAGGGTTGAACTGGGACGACGGCCCGTACTATCAGTTGCAGAATCTCGAACCTTGCCGCAACGCACTCGATACGCTCATCGGCAAAGACCTTGTTTATCCCTGTGCTTGCACGCGAAAGGACATCGAGCAGGCCGGGTCAGCTCCCCACCGGGATGATCACGAACTCCGCTATCCCGGCACCTGCCGGGATAGACACATCAAGATCGATCGCCATTCAGATCAGAAATCCGCCTGGCGTCTGAAAGTACCCGATGAAGACCTGACATTCATCGACGAGGTCCGTGGCGTGCAGACCTTCAATGTCCAGCAACAGGTCGGCGACTTCGTTGTGGCGACGAAGGCCGGCCTGCCCGCTTATCAGCTCGCCGTTGTCGTCGACGACGCCAGGCAGCACATCAACCATATCGTTCGCGGCGATGACCTGATCAGCTCGACAGCCAGGCAGCTCTGGCTTTACAGAATGCTCGAACTCGAAGGCGATCCGCAGCACCACGCAATCCCACGATACTGGCATCTGCCGCTCGTCTGCGGTCCCGACGGCAGGCGACTAGCAAAACGGCACGGTGATACACGGATCGATCAATATCGCCGCCGAGGCGTGGCACCTGAAAGAATCATCGGGCTCATCGCTTACTGGTCAGGCGCCGTACCGTCACGAACGGATATGACGGCGAAGGAATTCGTCAGCAGTTTCGATATCACAAAACTACCGATGCACCCCATCACATACAGCGCAACGGACGAAAGCCGGCTGACAAATCATCTATGAGGAAAACATGAAGCATTATTTACTATTGAAGAAATATTGTTGCCTGATACCGGCGGTCATCATGGCGATCGGTCTGACCGCCTGCTCGACGGACACTATGACGCCGCAGTTCAGTCAGATCGAAATCCACGGCCGAACGTTCAACCTCGAACTTGCACTCGATAACCGGACGCGATACCAGGGCCTGTCAGACCGATCTGAAATACCATCCGACGGCGGGATGCTCTTTGTCTTCCCTTATCCGCGTCAGACCTACTTCGTCATGCGGCGATGCCTTGTACCGATCGATATTATCTTTCTCGATTCACAGGGTTATATTGTTCAGACCCACCAGATGACCGTTGAGCCCTACGATACGCCGGAACGGGAACTGACCCGCTACCCGAGTGTCTACCCCACCCAATTCGTCATTGAGCTGAAAGGCGGCACACTCGACGACCTGCCCCTATCAAAAGGCGAGCAGATTGAACTAGACTACCAGAGGCTTAAGAGCCTCGCCCGGTAAGTCGATGAATCAAACACGCACGATTCAATTTATCCCGGCGATACCATATGAGTGGCCTGAAACTTCTGATAATCAAGGATGATCCGGGCGGCGGTTACGATATCGGTCGCCTCACCCAACCTGTGCTCGCAAGCTGGCAGGCCGAGACCCGGCCCGAGGTCGTCGAACGTGACATGGACGACATATTCGAAGACGACGAAATTCTTCAGGTCACCGGCGTCGCCTGGGTTCACGTAACCGAAACCCCGCTGGGCAAGCTGCTCGAACTGGTCAGTATGATGCAGGACCTGCACATTCCCACCCTGCTCGTCGGACGGAGCGACGACCGACATATCCAGGCGTTCCGGCAGGACGGCGTCATGGTCAGCTCGTTCGGCGCCGAACCGAATCAGCTTCTGGCCATGCTCCAGTCGCTCTGGTGCATGACACCCGTCATGCGTGCCATGGAAAACGAGCTACGGTTCCTCACCGCCCAGCAGCTCGGGCTGTGCGATCAGATCGATAAGATGGACGAAGAGCTCCGGCTCGCCGCCCAATTGCAGAAGGAGTTCCTCCCGCGTGATCTGCCGCAGGCCGGCGATATCGAATTCCACGCACTCTGGCGCCCCGCCGGGTACGTCAGCGGCGATATCTACGATGTTGTACGTCTTGACGACAACCACATCGGTTTCTTCGTCGCCGACGCCGTCGGCCACGGCGTGCCCGCAGCACTGCTCACCGTCTTTATCCGAAGATCGCTTCCGACCCACATTCCGGACAAGAACGCACCGGGTGGTATCAGAATATTTGAGCCCAGGGACGCCATGGCCGTTCTCAACCGTGAAATGGTCGCACGTCAGACGAAGAAAGTCCGGTTCGCCACCGCCTGCTACGGTGTGATCACCTGCGACACCCGGGTCGTCAGCTTCGCACGCGCCGGGCACCCCTACCCCCTGCTGCTTCGCGCCGACGGGACGACCGAAGTGCTCGAACCTGACGGCGGCCTGCTCGGTGTGTTCCCCGAACAGGAATTCGAACAGGTCAACTTCACACTCGATAAGGGCGACCGGCTCCTGCTCTACAGCGACGGGTTCGAAGTCGCATTCCCCACCGAAGAGAACGGTAAAAAGAAAATCGCCACCGATCGGTACACCAGTGAGTTCCTCGCATTCCGCAACGACCCCGCCGCTGATGCACTGGCGCGACTCGAAGAAAAACTGAACGTCCAGGAAGGTTCACTCAACCAGAAAGACGACCTCACCGTCATCTGCCTCGACATCGCCCACCGCGCCGCAGCGTAGCCACTTCAACCTGATCAATAAAAATACACCGGTAGCACGGGCATCAGGCCGTGCTGAATCTCACCGACCGATGGACGGACCTGAGGCGCGGGGCTTGCGGTATTTTCTGTTCACGTCTGGTGCAATCGTTACAACCGTCAGAATCCCGACAGTTTCCGGTATCAATGGGTCATTCGTTTGCGGGTGTGTCGATCGGATGTGCGTGAAGGTCGATGGTTATCGTATGGGAACGCCCACGCGATGTGATGTCATCGTGTGTCATCGCGAATGCGTTCGTTCAGGGATCATCATCCGACGATTGGGCAGGCCGAGTCATGCAAACCGATAGAATTCTACCGTATACGATCATCGCACTTCTGCTGACCATGCTATTCGCCGCGGGCTGTCAGCATTCGAAACCCGTCTGGGCAACGGTATCGATCCGCGACGCCGCGAGCGGCGAACCGGTGCAGGGTGCTCAGATTCAGACATTGCAGAGCAACGACACCGGCTGGGACTATCCCACCATCGTTCGCGAACAGACCGACGACAATGGTCGCTGTACGTTTCTCGTCGCATCGGGCAAGGTGTTGTACCGTCTGAACATGATCGCTGAAGGCTATCCCGAAACCTGTATCGACATTTCACCATCATGCCACGAATACGCTGTGAACCGGGGCTGGCAATCCGGCAGTATGCGAACGGAGTCCGGTGAAGCAAACGACAAGACACTCGAAGTGAAAGTCGAATTCGAAGACCGGTCTGAGTATCTGTGGTAACGATCAACTACCGAGCAGCCGCTCGACAAAGTGGATATCCACTTCACTCCTGAGGAAATTGCCATTCCGCATCAGATCGATATGGAACGGTATGGTGGTCTTCACCGGTTCGATCCGAAACTCGGCGAGGGCCTGTCGCAACGTGGCGATCGCCTGGTCCCGCGTCGGGCGATGTACGATCAACTTGGCGATCAGCGAATCGTAATTCGACGGGATGCGGTATCCTGCAATGCAATGCGAATCCAGTCTGACGCCCAGCCCGCCGGGGGTATCGAACCGCTCGATCAACCCTGGGGACGGCGAGAACCCGCGTGCCGGGTCCTCGGCATTGATCCTCGCCTCGATGGCGTGACCGTGGCACTTGATCTGGCGTTGGCTGAACGGCAGCGGTTCACCCGCCGCAATGCGGATCTGTGTCTGCACGATATCGATCCCCGTAACCATTTCGGTGACCGGATGCTCGACCTGGACACGAGCGTTGACTTCCATCAGGTAGAAGTTCTTCCTGCCGTCGAGCAGGAACTCGACGGTTCCGGCCGAGCTGTATCCGGCGGCCTTGCATAGTCTCACCGCCGACTTGCACAGCTTATCACGCGTATCGGCGTCGAGTACGGGACACGGCGATTCCTCGATCAGTTTCTGATGCCGACGTTGAATGGTGCAGTCGCGTTCGTAAAGGTGTACCACGTTACCCTGGTTGTCGCCGAGCACCTGCACTTCGACGTGGCGGGCATGGTCGATGAACTTCTCGATATATACTCCGCCGTCGCCGAAGGCGCTTTCTGCTTCTGACATCGCCGACTTGAGTCCGGACCGCAGTGAAATATCGTTATGGGCCACCCGCATACCGCGTCCCCCGCCACCCGCCGCCGCCTTGATGATCACCGGGTAGCCGATCTCGCGAGCCAGCTTGAGCGCCTGATCTTCGTCCTCGATCTTGTCAGTCGAGCCCGGGGAGGTCGGCACCTTGTGTTTGATCGCCAGTTGCCGGCAGGCGACCTTATCGCCCATGAGTGTCATCGCTTCGATCGACGGTCCGATGAACTCGATATTGCACGAGCGGCAGACATCGGCGAAATGAGCGTTTTCGGCGAGGAACCCGTAGCCCGGATGGATGGCATCGACATTGGCGATTTCCGCCGCCGCGATGATCCTCGCAATGTTCAGATACGACTCACCTGCCTGGGGCGGCCCGATACAGATCGACTGGTCCGCCATGCGGACATGAGCGGCATAGGCATCGGCGGTGGAATAAACCGCCACCGTCTCGATACCCAGTTCACGGGCGGCACGGATGATGCGTACCGCGATTTCACCTCGATTGGCTATTAATATGCGTGCAAACATAGATTCATTCTACCGGTAAAACACGTCGTCCCGAATGGATGCCTGCGGGCACCCGCCGCCGTGTGCCCCACCGTAGCGGCCTGTAATCCGGAACTATTCCACTTTGATTTTGAACAGCGGCTGATCGAACTCGACCGCCTGGCCGTTTTCAACCAGGATGCTCTGCACCACGCCGGTGACATCGGCCTTGATTTCGTTGAATACTTTCATCGCTTCGATAATGCAGATCAGTGTATCCGGCGTGACCCGATCACCGACCGATACGAATGGCTTGGCGTCCGGCGAGGACGCCGCGTAGAACGTACCGACCATCGGGCTGTCTATTGTCTCGATGCCATCATCAATGTCGTTATCTTCGGCGTTGTCGTCGGATGTCTTTTGATCGGCGGCATGTTCATGGCCTGCCGGGTGTGTGGTATGTACATACTGCACTTCCGGCATCTGCCCGCCGCGTTTCAGCTTGATGCGCTGGCCTTCGCCTTCGACATCCAACTCGGTCAGGTCGTTATCGACCATCAGTCGGATGAGCTGCTTCAATGTTTTCAGATCAGTCATAGAAATCATTCCCAGTAACGGTTTTCAATTTCCGACCAACAACCGCATAACGGTGCGTTCATCTGATCAGGCCGCCTGCACCTGCACACTTTACTTTGCTAAATGATCGCGGATTCAAGTGTTTTGGGCAAATGGCTGAGGATGGTACAGCCTTTATCGGACACCAGGACATCATCCTCGATCCGGACGCCGCCGACCCCGGGCAGGTAAATTCCCGGCTCGACGGTCACCACCTGGCCGGGTTCGAGTTCACCGCGGCTTCGCGATGAAAGGACGGGCAGCTCATGGATCTCCAGCCCCAGGCCGTGGCCCAGCGAATGGCCGAAATACTCGCCGTACCCCGCCCTGCTGATCACCTTACGTGCAACGGCGTCGATTTCATCGAGCCTTCGTCCCGGCCTGACGGCTCGTATCGCCGTCATCTGGGCATCGAGTACGACTTGATAGACCTCTGCCAGTTTCCGCTTCATCGGGCCGAACGCGATGATCCGTGTCAGATCGGAACAGTATCCTGCGTAGCGTGCGCCCCAGTCGACCAGGACCATGCTGCGGTTGCCGATTTTCTTCTGTCCCGGCACGGCATGTGGAAGTGCGGCATTGGCGTCCGCGGCGATGATGGTCGGGAAGCTCGGTCCATCCGCGCCGAGGCGTTGCATGGTGTATTCAAGATACGCCGCCGCCGCCCGTTCCGTCCGGCCGGGTTTGAGCCAGGTGAGCAGTTCACAGAACGCCTGTTCCTGGATGTCCAGTGCCTTGCGGATCAGCTTGATCTCTCGAGCGTCCTTGACGGAACGGATTCGGACAATCGAATCGTCCAGGTCGAGCAGTCGTCGTGCGCCGAGTTTTTTCTGAAGGCGTTTGCGTTGGCCGATGGTTGTATGCTCGACCTGAATCGCGAGCTTGTTGATGTCAAGCCGGTCCATCAGTTTTTCAAGCACACTGCCCAGGTCCGATTGTCTGAGTATCACACGCGTGTGAGGCGATTCGCGTTGTACCTGCAGCTCAAACCGTGAATCGGTAATGATGCGAACCGTGTGGCCGGTGGTTTTGATCACAGCCCATGAATCGTCGCCTGCGAAACCGGTGAGGTAACGGATATCGGGCGGATGTGAGATCAAAAGGGCATCTGCGGACGTGGTCTGCAGTCGCTTCTGCACCTGTTTCACGCGATTCAGCAGGTAGGACGGTGTTGTGGGACGTATTCTTTTCGCCGGCATAGCGGGCGCCTTTATTGTTGTTGCGTAGTCTGCATCACCGGCCGTAGACATCGTCGGGGTTGAAGACCCGTGTCTCGGTGGTTTCCAGTTCCGTGGCATGTATGATTTTACGGTAGAAGCAACTTTCGTATCCGACATGGCAGCACGGACCATGGGACCGGCACAGAAGAAGCACGACATCCTGATCGCAATCCACGCGTGCCTCGATCACTTCCTGAATATGGCCGGAGCTCTCGCCTTTGACCCACATCTTCCGGCGTGAGCGTGAATAGAACGTCGCTTTGCCGCTCGCCAGTGTCTGTTGCAGAGCCGCCTCGTTCATCCAACCGACCATGAGCACGCGGCCGGAGTCTATTTCCTGGACTATCGCAGGTACGAGTCCCTGTTCGTTGTAACGGATATCAAGTCGGTTTCCGGTTTCCCTGTCGTCATTGCCGGTCATCATAGTCTCCTGATAAACATACTAGCCATTCATAAGCCAGTGCGAATTATACAGATATCACCCCGGCGCTGCTCAGATTCTCAGCCGCTGATCAGACGTGACCATGCCTGCAGTCATAAATCACGTTATGATGGGGATTCACAGCGGAACACGCGATATTGTTTTTACATCGGAAGGAAATGGATTATGTCAGAGCAGCAGGACAGCAACCGGATTCAGATCGACAGCGACTGGAAAGCTCAGGCCCAGGCTGAGAAGCAGAAGCTTTCGGAGAAATCACAATTACAACGTGAAAAGCCCGGTTCGACTTCACGTACGGGCGGAGCCGGGCAACTGCCGCCCGCCAACTTCAATACCCTCGTTAGTACCCTGGCCACGCAGGCGCTGCTGGCGATGGGCGCTATTCCCGACCCGCGGACAGGCCAGCGGACGGCCATTTTGGACCTGGCCAGGCATCATATCGATATGCTCACCGTGATCGAAGAAAAAACCAAGGGCAACCTGACGGAAGAAGAAGCCGGCTCGTTGGCCGGAACGCTTTACGAATTGCGATCCCATTATGTCAACGTCGCCAACGCGGCGATGAAACAGCAATAGCGCAGCACCTGTTACCGTCAATGATGTGAACGAGCGTAAAGCGTCCGGACTTGCCCTGTCCGCTTGAGAGGCGTACGCTTTGGAGGTGTCGTTGAGAACGCCGGTGCCCTGATAACGCCATGGTTGATAAAGGCCGTCATCGTGCCGATTGAAACAGTATCGTCCCTGCACGCCGGATCGTCGTCCCTTCTTGAACGTCATCATTTCCTGCTGCGACGTCTGCATTCACTCACCGGCATTATCCCGATCGGTGTGTTCCTCTTATTTCACCTGTTCACGAATGCGCAAATGATCTTACCCGGCCGATTCCAGCACGAGGTCGAATTCATCCATTCGTTGCCGGCGCTGATCTTCCTGGAAATCTTCGGCCTGTGGCTGCCGATCGCATTTCACGCCGGTCTGGGTCTGGCCTATACCTTTTCGGGCATCCCCAACAATCTGCGTTATCGATATTACGACAATCTGCGTTACACCCTTCAGCGTGTCAGCGGCGTCTTCGCCCTGGTGTTCATACTGTTGCATATCGCGACACTTCGCTGGCGGCTGGACCTCGGCATTCTTCATACGCCGTTCTACGTTGATGCCGAGCTTCCCGACGGCCGGATTATTCCGCTGGCACACGCATCGACCGCCATTGCCCTTCAGGCCAGTCCGTGGATCGTATTGTTCTACACACTCGGCAACCTGAGCGCCGTCTTTCATTTCGCCAACGGGCTCTGGACCGCGGCGATCACCTGGGGGCTGACCGACAGTATCCGGGCGCAGCGGCGATGGGGTTATCTCTGCGTCGTCGTCTTCTTCACGCTCTTTTCACTGTTCGCCATTGCCATGCAGGGCGCACTGGTGTATGAGCCGACCCGTGAGGAATATATGGCGTATCAGTACCTCGTGGACTCCGATGCGTATCACAACGAGGGAATCGTCATGCGTCAGACAGGAAATCGTTCCGATGTCGAAAGCGAGTGATAGGAATGTGATTGTGGTCGGCGGCGGTCTGGCGGGTCTTGCCGCGACGGTCCGCATCGCGGAAGCGGGCCTGCCTGTCCAGTTGTTTTCGCTGGTGCCGGTCAAGCGATCGCACAGTGTCTGCGCGCAGGGGGGGATCAACGCGTGCAACGAACTGGCGAGGCAGCAGGGATACTCCGAATGGCTGCACATGGATGAAACGCTCTACGGCGGCGACTTTTTGAACCATCAGCCGCCGGTGTATGAAATGACCCATTACGCGCCGCGGATCATCGATCTGCTCGATCGGATGGGCGTACCGTTCAACCGGACCTCGGAATGTCACCGCGACCTGAGACTGTTCGGCGGCAGTCTGTATAAGCGAACGCATTTCGCGGGTGCATCGACCGGCCAGCAGATTCTGTATGCACTGGACGAACAGGTTCGTCGTTACGAGGCGATGGGCCGGGTTCGCAAATACGAGTTCTGGGATTTCCTCCGGCCGGTCATCGATGAAAATGTGCAGGCGGGCGTCGGCTTCGAGGGTCAATGCCGGGGTATCGTCGCACAGAACATCCGTAACATGGAAATGCATGCATTTCCGGCCGATGCCGTCGTGATCGCCACCGGCGGCTGCGGTCTGATATTCGGTAAATCGACCAACAGTGTCATCTGTAACGGCGCTGCTGCGGCTCGCTGTTACCAGGCCGGCGTCTGGTTGGGCAATCCCGAGTTCATCCAGGTTCACCCGACGGCGATCCCCGGCGAGGACAAGTGCCGGCTCATGTCGGAATCCGCTCGCGGCGAAGGGGGGAGAATCTGGGTGCCTCGCCGCCCGGGTGATCCGCGACCGCCGCTGGAAATCCCCGAATCCGAACGTGATTACTTCCTCGAAGAAAAATACCCGAAGTACGGCAACCTCGTGCCTCGCGATATCGCGACACGTGAGATTTTCTTCAAATGCCTTGACGGCTACGGGATCGGCGGCGGGCGGATGGTGTATCTCGATATCACGCACCTGCCCGCCGAGACTCGGACCAGGCTCAAAGCCATTCTCGATATGTACGAGAAGTTCACCGGCGAAGACCCCACACGCGTGCCCATGAAAATCTTTCCCGCCGTTCATTATTCCATGGGCGGGCTCTATACCCATTACAGCCCGAAACCCGATCAGCACGGTCTGGAATTCGGTTCGCCATACAACATGATGACGAACGTGACCGGGCTGTACGCTTTCGGTGAAGTGAACTGCCAGTACCACGGCGCCACGCGACTGGGTGCCAACGCTCTTCTCTCCTGTCTCTTCGATGGGATGTTCTGCGGCATGTCCGTGGTCAACTATGTGAACGAGATGCTCGATCGACACGTCGATGCCGCGCCTGCCGCCCTTTTCGATACAGTTGTCCGCGGTGAGACGGCGAAGATGGACCGGCTCATGAATCATCAGGGGCGGTACAACCCTTATGAAATACACCATGTGCTCGGCGAGGAAATGACGGAATCGTGCACTGTCGTTCGTGAAGATATCCGTATGCTCAAGGCGTATGATCATCTGAACCGTCTGAAGGATCAGTATGCGGATATCAGTCTGTCCGACACCGGGATGTGGACGAACCAGCATTATTTCTTTTCGCTTGCGCTGGGCGATATGATCCGTTACGCCGAGGCGATTCTGGCTGCCGCACTGAAACGAAAAGAGTCACGCGGCAGTCATTACCGCAGTGATTTCCCGAAGCGAAGCGACCAGGTTCATCACAACACGACCATTGTCCGTTACGACGCCGCAGCAGACCGTCCGATCCTGGATTACGAACCTGTGCCCTGCCCGCTCGTACCGCCGCGAGAGAGAACCTACGGCTTGAAGCCTTAGACGACCGTGTTGAAAGCGAATCGTGTTATGGAACAACCCACGCCGCATAGGACTATCAGTATCCGCCTCAAGCGTCAGGACGGGCCGGGCAAGCCGCCGTACCATGAGACGTTCCATGTACCATACAAACCGAATATGAATGTGATTTCGGCGTTGCAGGCCATCGCGGCGAATCCCGTCACCGCGGAGGGAAAAGCGACCACGCCGCCGGTCTGGGACGCGGCGTGTCTCGAAGAGGTCTGCGGGTCCTGCACCATGGTGATCAACGGCCGGGTGCGTCAGAGCTGTTCCACACTGATCGATGAACTGATCGCCGGCCGTGAGGTGATCGAGATCGAGCCGATGTCGAAGTTCCCTGTTATCCGCGACCTGATCGTGGATCGTCAGCGGATGTTCGACGAGCTGATCCGTATCAAGGGCTGGATACCCATCGACGGCACGCATGATCTGGGACCCGGCCCGAAGGAAACGCCCGAGAGCCAGGCCGAGCGCTACGCTTATTCGCGTTGCATGACCTGCGGCTGCTGCCTCGAGGCGTGTCCGCAGTTCCAGTTGAATAATCGATTCATCGGCGCCCAGATCATCGCCCAGTCGTTACACTTCAATGAACATGAAACGGGAAGCCGCCTTCGCGGTGACCGGCTCGATGAGTTGATGAACCCCGGCGGGATCACCGACTGCGGCAATGCCCGGAATTGTGTCAAAGTCTGCCCGAAAGACATTCCGCTGACCGAAGCCATTGCAAAAATTGGTCGGCATACAACGCGTCGGGCGATCAGCCGATTTTTTTCGGATAAATAACCCCCGGTTTGACAACAGGAAATAACCGTTGGTCAAAAGACCTTTTTCAGGCCTGCCACCCGGCTAACAAAGCGGATATTAACTTGTTTATTTTGCTTGGTTTCAGCCATGAGCCTGCCGATAATACAGATAGAAGCCTGCCGGTTTTTTCGTTGTTCAGCAGGATGATATCAAGTGCGTAACCGTAATCTGCAAATCGCTTCCGTTCGGCCGCTCGTCAGATATGTTGACAAGGATCAGGCCGTTCTTGATACGCACATTATGACCGCCCCCGTGATTCCCGATGGCGAGCACCTGGCCGCCCCTACCGTTGACGTACTGCTTGAAATCACCGGCTCGGACGGCTTCTACGACGAGAGCCAGTCACGACTGGAACTGACCAACGGCGCCGGCGACATCCGTTTCGACGTCATCTGCCCGCAACGGTGGTGGCCTGCTGGTATGGGCGAGCAGCATCTATACGAGTTGGCGGTCAGCCTGATGATGAACGATTTTCTGATCGATCAGAAGCGATTCACACTCGGCTTCACCTCGGTTCGTGCGGAATCCAGAACAGGCAGCGGCAATGGCAATGGAAACGGACGTGACAACGATACAGTGCTGCTGGTCAACGGTGAGATATGCGAAATACAGTCCGTGGTCGTCGTGGATCAGGTGAATGAAAAACAGCTCCTGCCGGCGACCGGGGATTCATTGATGCTCGTTCGTGATCACTACGGCCCGGATGTGCTTTACCAGGCCGCCGACCGTGCGGGCATTCTCATGGTACAGTGCATACCGATCCATCCCGACGGGACGCCCGAGGTGGATGTCGAATCGCAGATCGACCGTCTGGCGTCGCATCCTTCGCTGGCGGGCTGGTACGTCGGGCATCTAGGCGGCATCAGCGACTACCTGGCCGGCAGACTGAGAAAACTCGATCCTACCCACGCCGTGTTCCGGGACTTCGACATTGCACCGGCCGCGTGAGTCGTTCCGCTCGAATCTGAAGAAGAGGAAATCCCGACGGACATCGACTATCATACCAGCATGAATCGAACCACAATATCATCCGTCGTCGCACTGTTCATCATCAGCGCCTGTGCCGCACCGGAGACCGGCCGGGTCAATGTGGTTGATACGGCCGGCGCCGCTTCGACCGCGGCGCATGAGACGTCCGGCGGGTATGATGTAACGCCGCAGCTCGATGAGATTCTCGACCGGATCGAAGTGAAGTCCGATACCATTGAGACATTACAGGCCGACATCCGTTACGATCGCATCCAGGGCCTGCTCGGCGACGAGCAGCGGCGGTTCGGCTCGCTGGTCTACCAGGCCGGGCCGCCGGCGCAGTTCGCCGTCCGTTTCGACCGGCTGGTGATCGACAATACCGTTCGCAAACAGGACCGCGCCTATGTATTCGACGGGCACTGGCTGACTGAAAAACTGGACGATCAGAAAGTCTATATCCGCAGGCAACTGGTCGATGACGATGAAGCGGCTGACCCGATCAAACTTGGTGAAGGCCCGTTCGCCCTGCCGCTGAATCATAAGAAACAGGAAGTGCTCAACCGGTTCGACGTACAGCTTGCGGACGAATCTGATGACGACGATCTGCCCGGCTGCTATCATCTTCTGCTTTTTCCGCATGAGGAGCTCGATATCAAACCCACGCGGATTGAACTGTGGTACGACCGTGAAACGCTTCTACCCCGCCGGGCGATGACTATCGATGAACGCGATGAAAGCCAGTCCGTCGTCGATATCCTGAAGCTCCGTGAAAACGTCCGAGTGAATGCGAGCATCTTCTCGATCCCGCCACCTGACGGCCATGACTGGGTAGTCGAGGAAAAACCGCTCTCCAAAGAAGCGGAATAAAATCATCAGCGTTATAATGATTTCAGCACATCGACCAGTCGATCGATCTGCTGATTCTGATTGTAGAAATGCGGACTCGCCCGCAGGCGGCCGCCTCGGTTGACGATAATGATGTCGGCTTGCATGCACCTGTTCACCACATCATCCGGCGATCGGCCGTTTCGCGGTTCGAAGACGATGATCCCGCTGCGTTCACCTTCGCCGCGAGGGCTGAACAGCGTGTAGCCTGCATCGGCCAGACCTTGGCATAATCGCGTGGTCAATGCGTCGATCCGGGCGTGAACTGTTTCCATTCCCGCTTCGATAAGCAGGTCGATCGATGCTCCCAGCGAAAGAATGCCCGGCACGTTCAATGTGCCTGGTTCGAACCGGTGTGCATCGGGCTGGAACGCGAAGTGGTAGTTTCCGAAATCCATCGGATCGACCATATTCATCCAGCCGACGATATTCGGATGAAGCGACGGGCAAAGGTCTTCATGGCAGTAGAAGATTCCCGCGCCTTCGGGGGCCAGCATCCACTTGTGTCCGTCGGCCGATAGGAAATCGATACCCATCGCCTGCACATCCACCGGGCAGGCGCCCACACTCTGGATCGCGTCGACACACAGATACCCGTTGACCTGGTGGACCATATCACTGATTTGCCTGAGGTCGACCCGGTAACCCGATGCGTACTGAACGTGTGAAATCGACACGATGCGTGTACGGTTGGTGACGGCATCAGCGACAAGTTCTGCGGGAATACGGCCGTCCGGTTGCTGCGGCACTTCGATGATTTGAACGCCCAGTCGCTTCAGGTCCTCCCATGGGTAGCGGTTAGCCGGGTACTCGACATCGGTAATCACGACCTGGTCACCCGGCCGCCATGACAATCCTTTCGCCACCAGTGACAGGCCGGTGGATGTATTGGGAATAAACGCGATCTCATGCGGTTCGCGAGCATGGATCAGTTTCGCTGCCGACTTTCGAACCTGCTGGACCCTGCCGTACCAGTTGCCGTCCACGTACGAACGTGTACTGCTCTGACGTGCGTAATCGCACATGGCCAGTGCGGCTCGGGCACAGATCGGCGAGGTCCCTGCGTGATTCAGGAAAGTACAATGTTCCAGTACGGGAAACTCTGCGGTGAAATCGAGGTCAAGCTGGTCCATGGCCGGAACCGATCCTAATATATACTGATCTGTCAGCGAGGTAGTTTATGAAGCACACATATCATAACATATTCATTTTAATGGTTTTGTTAACATTGTTTGCCGGTTCGTTGCGATCGCAAGTAGCGATACGAACCGAACAGGCCGCTGGTGATGAGGAGAAAATCGAGGTCTCGCCACTGGTCACCCGGCTGATCGAAGACCCGCTGACCACAGAGCGCCAGCGGATCGATCTGCGGATATTCCATGGCCTGTGGGATGATCTGGATGTCGACGCGATAACGATCGATCAGCAGGCGAGGTACGATCTGCTTCGGTACCGTCTGGACTCGCCGCTGTTTGATGAAGAGCAGGCTGATGTGATCCTGCGTTCGCAGGCGGCGATCAACCGCGGCGAGCCTCAAGCGGTCATTGCACTGCTGCGTGAAACCGACTCGATCCAGGCCGGTTACCTCAGGAGTCTTGCATACGAGCAGACCGGGCAATTGACCGAAGCCGTGGCCGAGCTCAGTGCGGCGAAGCGTCAACTGGAGGACCAGCAGCTTGACGACGCATCCGAGCTGACCGCGGGCGCTCGCGTGGTAGTCGCACTCGCCAGGCTGGAGGGCCTGCCCGCACGGGACTATCAACTTGCCATGAGCATGCTCGCCCGGGTGGAACAGCATATCGATCCGCTGTACTGGCCGGCGCATATCGCCGAAGCCGAACTGCTGCTCGATAAGGACAATCGCAAAGAGGCGCTTGATGCGCTTGTCGAGGCATTAACACTCAATCCCGGCAGTTCACGGGGCTGGTATATGCTCGGGCTGATGTCAGTCGATAGTTACAACTTCGATAAAGCCGCTTTCGCCGTCGACAAGCTCCGTGAAATCAATCCCGACCACATCCTGGCGGACCTGTTGGAAATTCAGTCCTGCCTGACGCAGCGCGATGTCGATGCCGCCCGAGCGGCCATGGAAAGAGTCCGATCGAAGTATCCGGATCACATCATGTCGGCGGCGTTAAATGTCGCGTTGGAAGCGATGTCCTACGATGACCATGCGATGGCGGCAGCCATGGCACGATTCGATCGGCTTTCGCCGGGCAGTCCGCTGGCTTATTACTACACTGGTAAATATCTATCCGCCACCCGCCAGTACCAGGCGGGCGAGGAGATGTTGCGTGCGGCGATCGATCGTAGTACGAACTGGGCGGCGCCGCGGGTCGAACTGGGCCTGCTGCTTGTCCAGGCAGGCGACCTGGCGAAGGCTCATACCGAACTGACGCACGCCACGCGTCTCGATCCATTCAACAGGAAGGCCGTTAACCAGCTCAAGCTGCTCGATGAAATGCTGGGTTATGAAACCATCGAAACCGATCATTTCATCATACGGTACAAAGAAGGCATTGATGAAGTGCTCGCCCGCGATATGCCGGTTAAGCTTGAAAGCATCTACCGCGAGATCACATCGATCTATGAATACAAACCTCACGTGAAGACGCAGATTGATATTCTGCCTGACGAGCAGCATTTCGCGGTCCGCATCACGGGCATTCCCGAGTTGTGGACGATCGCGGCCAGCACGGGCGATGTGATTGCACTGACCCCACCGCGGTCAGGCGGGCGACAGCGAGGGACGTTCAACTGGGCGAATGTGGTACGTCATGAATTCGTGCATACCGTGACGCTTGCCCAGACGAATAACCGCATTCCGCACTGGTTCACCGAGTCCTGCGCGGTTTCACAGGAGACCATCGGCCGGTCCTATGAAACCTGCCGGATGCTCGCCAAAGCGCTGAATTCAGACGAACTTTTCGAGTTGAATGAAATCAACTGGGCGTTCATCCGACCGAAAACGCCTTACGAGCGACCGCTCGCTTATGCCCAGTCCGAGTGGATGAACGAGTTCATCACATCGTCATTCGGCCATGAGGCCATCATTGATCTGTTGATGTTATACCGGGAGGGGACCGGCAACGTCGCCGCGATCCGTGAAGTGACGGGCCTGGCCGCGGATGAATTCATGGCCCGTTTCAAAACCTGGGCAGAAGTGCAGGTCGCCCGGTGGGGTCTGGCTGTGGGTGAAATGAATGATGATTTGAAGAAGGTGCTTTCGGAACCGTTCGATGCGGCTGATGACGCGGAATTGAACCGGTTTCTCGATAAGTATCCCGATCAACCTGACCTGCTGCTGTTAGTCGCTCAACGTTCGCTGATGGGGCATGACCGTGAACAGGCTCGCCAGGCCGTACTCCGTTACGCGGCCGCCAGGCCGATCGATCCCTGGGCGCATCATGAACTGGTGAAGCTGTCACTCGATACCGGGCACACGCTGGATGCCGTCG
>CAYRND010000059.1:0-20982 GCA_964425365.1 uncultured Phycisphaeraceae bacterium | reverse complement strand
CCCGTAGCTCACGACTTTGAACCTACCGGCTTCCAGCCGGTAGTGGTTCAGTTTTCATGAGTTTATTTATTCTCCTTAGGTGACAAAACAACTTTATGCAAGAAGCTTGTTCTTTGCTCCCTGTTGTACCTTCGATATCCATTATTGTTAGCGATGATAATAAACAATCACATGCCGTTCAAGTGTATTATCTCGTTTTCTCAATAATTGTGACAAAAAAATATTCCCTTCAGATTTCCTTTGAAACGTATCGTCGAAAGTTCTATACTAGCTCGCAATTCAACTGGTTCAAAGCCATGAAATCGTTCAACAGCGGCGTACCGTGGGTGGTTTGAATTACAAAATCAAATTGACGATCAAAAAGCCAATGGCTATCGCGAGATGAAATCGCGGAAATCGTGATATATCATGTACTTGGACAGCTCCCCGAACTTGAATTAACCCAGAGTTTCTGCTGAGGAGGCAAAGTTTTAAGGTTGGGGTAAGGGGTGCGGGATCGGATTCTGAATCGTGGTCGGTATCGGGGAATTTATATCGCGAGCGGAGGCGCGGAGAAGCGGTTTGTTATCAACAAATGGCTGTGAGGCTTGTGGCTTGAGGTTTGGAGCTTGAGGTGTGAAGCGGCTTGTGGTGTGAATGATTGGATTGTTGATTGTCTATTGATCAACTGTCGACGAACCGGTTTTGACGGGCTTTCGCCGAGAAGGCGTCTTGAACCAGGACTTATATGCAATTTGCGACCTGACCCCTGCAGTGTGTGACTCATGCAGTGAGTGTGACTTCCGTAGTGTGCTGTGTGATACTCTGCGGTGTGTCTACCCTTTTCCTTTGCTGCGTTCATGCTGCCTGGCGATGGTTATCAAGCCAACCGAATATTGCCTGGACGACCGGGTCGTCCTGAGGTGACGGGGCTTTGGATATCCCCGATGCGATCGCCTGTTCCGCCGCGGCCAGAGCGCACTTCTGGAGCTGTTCGACCATTTCCGGCGACAGTGACGGACTCGATGCTTGCAGTCGCATTGAACAGGCAAGTGCATCGACGACTGCTTTTCGGATTTTGAACGGCTTGGTGGGGCGAGTAATGTAACTGCTGATCCCGTATCGTGCGCACTTCAATATGATGTCCTCTTCGGACATCGAGCTGACGACCACCACCGGCATGGTCCGCAGGCCCGTGTCCATCCGGATCACCTTGAGCAGTTCGAACCCGTCCATCACGGGCATTTTCAAATCTGTCAGCAGCAGGTGATGCGGCATACCGTTGAACGCGGCCGTGCGGATGATCCGCAGCGCGTTTTCTCCGTTGTCGGTTTCGTCGATTTCGGCTTCCAGTTCCGATACGATTTTGACCAGTTGATGACGAAGTGGTGGTGAATCGTCAACGATCAGGACCCGTGAGCCTTTCACAAGCTGAAGGTCCTCGTCTGAAATTTTGTAACTTTTGCTCGTGACGACTTCCTGATCGTCCTGATCGGAGTTCCGTTGTGCTTTCAGTTCTTCGGGTGTCATCTTATGCAGATCTCCTACCGATTAGTTCACCTGATCATTCATACGAAAATTCTGCAATCTGTCTGTCTGGCGCTGCCATTTCATTCCGACAGTTTCGATTCGATCGCCTGCCAATCGGCATTGCGTATCACCCCGGTCAGCCGGTCGAGCTGCTCGCCGAGTAATTCGATCCGTTTCTGACAGGCGTTCAACTCGCCGCCTTTGGCAAGTTTTTCAATTGCCGAGGCGATTTCACGCACAGTCCCCCCGCCGATGTTCGCCGCCATCCCCTTGATAGCATGAGCCTTGATTTCCGCCTGCTTCACATCGCTATTGACCAGTGCCGCCTTCAGTTCATCAAGCGAGGTATCCACATATTCGAGAAAATCTCCCGCGAGTGTACGCAGCAGGTCAATGTCATGGTCCACATACTCGATCACTTCATCCACATTCCACACGGTCAGATCGTCACGGGCGTTATCCGACTGCACTTCCCGTACAGATTCGGCCTGTTCACGTGACACGCACAGCCTACGGTGAGAACAGTATTTTTCGAGTATCGCCTGCACGGCCTTCTGGGTAATCGGTTTCGATAGATAATCGTCCATTCCCGCGGCCAGACACGTTTCACGCGAGCCTGCCATCGCGTTGGCCGTCATGGCAACGATGGGTGTTCGCCGGTCCGGACCCTCGAGTTCACGTATTCGTCGCGTCGCCTCATAACCGTCCATTCCGGGCAACTGGCAGTCCATGAAGACCAGGTCATAGCGTCCGCCGCTGAAGTACTCGATCGCCTTAGCGCCGCTATCCGCGACGTCAACGCTGCAACCGAGTTTCTGAAGCATACGCACAGCGACAAGTTGATTGAACTGGCTGTCCTCCACCAGCAGAATCCCCGCGGTGAATTGGACGGGTTTCGATGTGTTCAAATTCTCCTGTGCTGACATGATCGTCGATCTCCTGTTATCGTCATTCTGTTGATTCACATCAACGTGATGGTTAACCGGCAGTTTCAGTTTGACAAGGAACAGCGAACCTTCACCGGGCACACTGTTCAGCTCGATTTGCCCGTTCATCAGGTCAACCAGTCTGCGTGTAATCGCCAGCCCCAGTCCGACGCCGCCGTATTCACGCGTATTACCCGTATTCGCCTGGCTGAACTTCTCAAAAATATTCTGACGCATGCAATCCGATATGCCGATGCCCGTGTCCCTGATACTGATCGTTAATTCCGCCAGGTGGTCTTTCCCCACAACGCCGGTCACATCCAGATCGATATGCCCCCGATGAGTGAACTTCACCGCATTGCCGACCAGGTTGATCAATATCTGTCGCAACCGGCCGCAGTCTCCCGTATACCAATTTGGCAGCGAGCAGTCATAACGGGTAATCAGTTCAAGGTCCTTGGATTCTGCGGCGAATCGCATCAACTGTCCGACTTCATCGACGAGTGCTCTCAGGTCGAAGGGTTCGGCAACCAACTGGAGCCCGCCCGCCTCGATACGTGAGAAATCGAGAATATCATTCAATACATTCAACAGTGCGCGGGCGGCACAGACAATGGTGCCCACGCATTCCCGCTGATCGTCGGTCAGCGCACTATCCTGAAGCAGTTCTGCCATTCCGAGCACGCCGTTCATCGGCGTGCGGATTTCATGGCTCATGTTGGCGAGAAAATCACTCTTCGCGGCGTTAGCGGCCTCGGCCTTTTCCTTCGCCGTCATCAGGTCCTGTTCCATCCGCTTGCGTTCGGTGATATCCGTAAACGCGACAACTCCGGCGATGATCTCATCCTGATCATTTCGAATCGGCGCGGCATTGGCAATGATGTACCGCTGTTCACCGTCATCCCGGCGGATGACCAGTTCCATATCATGTGTGGTATCGCCGTCCAGTACCGCCCGGCTCAGCGGCAGGTCACGCGGGTCAATCGTCCGACCGTTCGTGTAACTCACCTGCCAGTTCCACGTATGTTCGTCGACCGCGATATCCGTCAGCGACCGGGGTGTCCGGCCGCGCACCCCCATTGCCGCGGTATTAGCGATCCGGATATGAACGTCAGGTGCATCGGCGATGATAATCCCGACCGGCGTCTGTTCGATCGACGCCGCGAGCAGCGACTCTGCTTCTCGCTGTCGTCGCTCCGATCTGGCCAGACTGTCGAGCATCCCGTTGATACTGCTCGAAAGCCTGCTCAATTCGTCCCGGCCGTCAGCAGGTAGACGGATGGTAATATCATTCAGCTGACCGATCCGGCTGACCTGTTGTGACAACCGGCCGAGCCGTGAAAATACCAGTTTCTCCAGCAGGAAAGCGACGACCAGCACCGTCACGAGCCCCAGCGTCAGACATGCACACATCAAGTACCGCAGACTGAGAAGTGCCTCCTGGTACACAGTGCGTTCGGATACGACTCGCAGCCAGAACGACGGGTAACCCTCGATATCACGGATCAATTTGTAATACTGAACGACATCGTTATCTACCGGATAGATGAACAGGATTTCCTCTTCGCTTTTGAACCGGCACACGGCAGAAAGTTTATCCGGCAGTTCCGGCGAATGGCAGATATGCGAAGAGACCTGATAATGTTTCGTCGAGGCCAGCCGGTTGATCAGGGTATCGTCGACGAATCGGCCCATCACGAGCGTGCCCCTGATCGGGTCCGACCAGTTACTGTCCGTCACCGGCTGGGAGCAGAAGAGCATCGGCCGGTCGGCGATCGAGACAACGCCGCTGATGACACTTTCCGTCGACCCGTGATCCAGGATTGCCGGGTACATATTCACCAGTTCATTCGCTATGGCCCCGGCCTCCGGCAGTTCTGTCGATGTCATGAGATCGACCCCTGAGGCATGGACAATCCGCAGGCGATCATCGAGAAAGATCATCATGCTCAGATCGATCGCAGTCTGGGCATCAGTATTCAGGTTAACGTCGATATATGTCTGTTCAGGCTGCTGTACAAACTGGTATGTATCATTCCAATGCGCCCAGTCACTGGTCCGGTTGGCGATGTAGTTGATCTCACGGATCAGTTCATCGACGAGCATGGTGCCGTGGTCCTGAATTTCTTCACGTTCGATGCGCTCGAATCGAGCGAGAATTATCTCTGACAGGCTGAGGTACAGTATGGTACTGATGACAACGGAGAGCACGCAGATCATCAATACCGTCCGCGTTCTAAGACTGGACAGAAAACGGGTTCTGCATCGCTGTGTGATATCCGTTATCACGTTGTGGATCCTGCCGGCTGTGCTGCTGCTGGTGCCCCGGGCCTGGCCCGGTCGATACACGGTATTTATCGGTTATCCACGGCGAGAATCGAGCCCTATAAGGATGCAGAGGTAAGAAAAAAGAGCGACTCGTGCATGAGCCGCTCTTTTGAATTACAAAAGACTGGTAGTATCAGACAACGCCCTGTTCGAGCATGGCGGTGGCGACTTTCTTGAACCCGCCGATATTGGCGCCCATGACGTAGTTACCCTTGTCGCCGTACTGCTGGGAGGTTTCATAGCAGTTTTTGTGAATAGCGGCCATGATATCCTTGAGTTTGTTATCGACCTCTTCTCGCGACCAGGCGAGTCGCATGGAGTTCTGGCACATTTCAAGTCCGGAAACGGCCACGCCACCGGCGTTGGCGGCCTTACCGGGTCCGAACAGGATTTTCTTGTCAACGAACAGATCAACGGCGTCCGGATCGCTCGGCATATTCGCACCTTCAGCGACGAGGAAGCAGCCGTTGTTGATCAGCGTTTTTGCGTCGTCTCCGGAAATTTCATTCTGAGTCGCACTGGGGAAGGCGCAGTCGCACTTGATGGCCCAGGGAACCTGGCCTTCCAAGTATTCGCACTTGAACTTATCGGCGTATTCCTTGATCCGTCCTCGCTTGATGTTCTTGAGTTCCATCACGTACTGGACTTTTTCCATTGTGACCCCGTCTTTGTCATAGACTGTTCCGTTGGAGTCTGAGAAGGAAACGACTTTGGCGCCGAGTTGTAGTAGTTTTTCGGCTGTGTACTGAGCCACGTTACCCGAGCCGGAGATAGTGCAGACCTTACCCTTGAACGATTCGCCGCGGGTCTTGAGCATTTCTTCCGCGAAGTAGACGCATCCGTATCCTGTCGCCTCGGGCCGGATGAGGGACCCGCCCCACGTCAGCCCTTTGCCGGTCAGCACGCCGGTGAACTCGTTTCGCAGGCGTTTGTACTGGCCGTACATGAACCCGATTTCCCGGCCGCCGACTCCGATATCGCCTGCGGGGACATCCGTATCGGCGCCGATATGACGCGACAGTTCGGTCATGAAGGACTGGCAGAACCGCATGACTTCGTTGTCGGACTTACCCTTCGGATCGAAGTCGGAGCCGCCCTTGCCGCCGCCCATCGGCAGGGTGGTCAGCGAGTTTTTGAAAATCTGTTCGAAGGCAAGGAACTTGAGAATACCGATATTGACACTTGGATGGAACCTCAGTCCGCCCTTGTACGGCCCGATGGCGCTGCTGAACTCGATTCGGAATCCGCGGTTGACCTGAACTTTACCCCTGTCATCGACCCAGGGAACGCGGAACATGACCTGTCGTTCCGGCTCGACAATTCTGTGGAGAATACCGGATTCGACATACTCTGGATGGCGTTCGACCGCGGGTCGAAGCGAATCGAGTACTTCTTTCACTGCCTGCAGAAATTCGGATTCCCCGGCATTACGTTTTTGAACCGTTTCGAAAACCTGTTGTATGGCGTCCATCGAACCTACTCCCGTTTACGTGGATAGAACTATCAGAATTGCTAATACAGCAATCATTAGACAATTAGAAGTCTTAAAGCATACCTGTCGTGCTGACATTGTCAAGACGGCTTGTGCGGTCCGTGAAGTGGTTGGATCTGGCGGTTGGCGTGGACAGCGAAGTCGTGCATGCCGGGCTTTCGTCCATTTTTCGGTGCTGCGAACCGCAGGCCGTGTCGAATCCGGTCAACCAGCGATCAGGCCAGCGAGGGGTAGTATGGGGATTGAGGTTTGGGTGATAGTGAATCACAAATAACTTCTAGATGATGTAACGGCAATCATTGCGAATTCCATTTATGTTTTATGATTCAAATCTCCCACTTTCAAGGGATCTTCGGGTACGGCGAACAGGCCGCCGAGAATGCGGGCCCCGAGTTGGATTTCGAGTGAGGGCGCGACGAGATCACCTTTGAACTGGCTTTTTGGAGCAAGTCGAATGACTGATCCGCAGACGACATGTCTTGCGTCGATGACGCCTTGATTGTCGATCCCGCCGTGTGCTTCGACGTACTCTGCCATGAGCCGTCCTTTTTTCCGTACGATGATTCTGCCGCAGGTCCGCACCTCCTTGAGTGGTCCTTTGAGTTGTTTGACGTCGACATCGCCGACGATAAGCGGTTTATTGCATCCGGGGCATGATGTAGATTGAGCGCGTCCGCCGACCTCGAACCGGTGCCGGCAGTGGTAACACTGGACCGTGCGTGGACCTGCATGTCGCGCCATGGTAGTGACGAAGCGCTTTCCGCGATCGTTCATCCGCCGAACGCACGGACGGAGAACCGTCGCATCGCCTCGGGTCCTTTCAAGTCAGCGGAGTTGCCGATGGCTTATTTTTTCTGTTGTTGTTGCTGCTGTTGTTGTTGTCCGCCACCAGCACTCCCGCCGCCGCCGTGTGAAGACCCGGCGCCCGGTTTGGTCATAGCTTCGGGTCCGACGGCGCACTGGCCGTAGAAACTGGCGCCTTCGGCCATGACCATTTTACCGGCGGTGATATCGCCGCGGACGACGCCCTTGTTGTTGAGTTTGACGGTATCTTTGATCTGGAGGTTGCCGTTGACTGTCCCGTCGATTTGAATACCGGCGGCGTCGATATCGGCGTTACAACTGGCGTTTTCACTTACCTGCAGTTCGCCCTTTCCGCTGATGTTACCATCGAATTTTCCGATGATCCGTGCAACGCGTTCGAAGGTCAGTTCGCCCTTGAAGTGACTATCGGCACCGACAACGGTCGTTTCACCACTTTCCGCCATAACAGTCTCCCTGCAAAAAAGGAACAACATGAATCGACTCTGACGCCGCGCGCTGCGGCATCGAACCGTACAAGTTTAAGAGAACCGTTGCGATTTGAACAGTTACCGGACGGTTAGTGTAAAGCGGCGAAAAGGCTGTAACCTGTTTTTTTACAAAAGATTGCCGGTATTGTTCATAAAAGACAGAGCCGGAAGCTGGAGGTTGCTATGCCGTATCGGGTCCGCTCCCGGCCCTGGGGGTCATATTTGTAACCCGGTCAGATCGCCTCACCGCCTCGCTCACCAGTCCGGATCCGGATGCAAGCGTCGAGTGGTGTGACGAATATCTTGCCGTCGCCGACCTCTCCGCCGCCGCTTTCGGCCGAACGTGCGGAATCGAGAATTGCGTTGATACATGGTTCAACGAAAGATTCGTTGCAGGCAATGTCCAGTCTGATTTTGGGGATCAGATCGGGTGCGACCTCCTGGCCGCGGTAGAGATCGATGGTTTCGGCCCGGCCTCGTCCGGCGCACCTGCTGACCGTGATCCGGTAAATTTCGGCCTTAATCAAAGCCTCGCGTACGGCGTCCAGTTTTTCTGGTCTGATGATGGCGGTAATGAGCTTCATAATCCATCAACCTCGATTCGGTAAATCAGTTGGGGTTCAAGAGTCCGTAGCCATGTTCGCCGTGCAGGCTGTGGTCCATGCCCGCCATTTCGGCGGTTTCGTTCATTCTGAGTCCGACGGTTTTCTCGATGACAACGAGCAGCAGCAGTGTAATCAGTCCTGCTCCGATGATGGTGATCACGACGCCTTCGATCTGTACGAACAGTTGTCGGGCGATGCTGTTCGGCGCTTCGCTACTGCGAATGAAGAACGTCAGGCCGACCGCACCGACGATACCTGCGACGCCGTGGATGCCGAACACATCAAGCGAGTCGTCGTATCCGAGCCGGTTCTTGGTGGCGATGGCAAGGTAGCAGACAATAGAAGCGATTGCGCCGAGCATCAAAGCGCCGAAGGGAGTGACTGAGCCTGCAGCCGGCGTGATGACCACCAGTCCGGCCAGAATGCCGGACGCCATCCCCAGGCTGGTCGCCTTGTTATGCCGAATACCCTCGATGAGTATCCAGGTAAGAGCCCCGGCGGCTGCGGCGACCTGTGTCGCGGTCAGTGCCTGGGCGGTTTTGAGGCTGCTGTTCACCGCGGAGCCGGCGTTGAACCCGAACCATCCGACCCAGAGCAGTCCTGCGCCGGTAAGTGTGAGCACCAGGTTGTTCGGATGCATTGCTGTCTGGGGATAACCCCGGCGTGACCCGAGGTATAAAGCTGCGACCAGGCCGCTGATCCCTGCGGAAATATGTACAACCGTACCGCCCGCGAAATCGATAGCGCCTTTGCCGTAGAGATAACCATCTGATGCCCAGACGGAATGACACAGCGGGTTGTAGATGATCAATCCCCACAAAGCGATGAACAGGCAATAGCCGCGGAAGCGTACGCGTTCGGCGAAAGCACCTGCGATCAGTGCGGGTGTGATGATTGCGAACTTACCCTGGAACATAGCGAAGACGTAATCCGGCAGGCCGTCGGTCACTGCGGTATCGAGTCCGCGAAGGAACAGCAGGTCAGTATCCCAGCCCAGCCACCCGCCCATGACATCCGGTCCGAACGCCATGGCATAGCCGCAGACTGCCCATGAAACTCCGATGATGGCCATTGCCGCGAAGCAGTGCATCATGGTGCCGAGCACGTTTTTCGTTCGGACCAGTCCGCCGTAAAACAGCGCCAGTCCCGGCACCATAAGCAGCACGAGTGCTGTCGAGGTGAGCATCCACGCTTCGTTACCACTGTCGATTTCACCGGGGATCGTACTATCCTGCCCGAATACTATAGATGTGAAAGCCATGACCAGTACCAGTGGCGTCAGTGCTGGTATCGGCGAACGTAATTGAGAAGAAAGCATGAAATCGTTCTCCTGCTGCACCGGTATAGTGGACAGATCATCAGTTTCTGCTGACAACATCACGACGTTACGCGTAATTCTGCGCGTAATGACAACCCCGTGAGGGGCGATGAATGAATGTAATTACAAACGGCGTGCCGCGCTGTGTTTTTTGATATTGTGTATGTGTTCATAGCAGCTTAGCGTGATTCAGAGTGAGTACACGCACTGCGCGATTATGAGGCAATACCCCCCGTTTGACGTGAAAAGTGCTTAAAAAACAGGCAAAGCGATGTATGGGATTGATTGTTCGGAGTCGATCTCATCATTCACAAAGAGGCCAATGTTTTGGACATAAAAACGTCGCTCTGTTGGGGAGCGACGTTTGTATTCGGATTTAGGATGTGTGCGGTCGGGTACTAGATTTCTTCATCGAATGAATCGAGCAGTGAATCGATAGCGGCATCGATTTTCTCGGGCGTTTCATAGTTTCCGAGTTTGATTTCGCTGCGAACCCGATCGACCAGATCCTGCCTGACTTCCGGCATATCGGCCATTTTGCTGAGCATCTGCGCGGTCGTGGAGAATTCCGCCTTATCCTTGCCGCGTGATGGACTACCGGGTCTGGGGTCATGTCGCTGGACACGTTCGGTCGAGTTCAGTGTCGTTCCGCTGGGGCGTCCGATTGGCGATATGTCACTCATGATCATCTCCTAACGCACAAACTGCCAAGGTTCATGTTTTTCTGGCAGGTGGGTTACACTTCCCTCACCACTTTTTACCCGCTGCCGTGGGTTTCACCATGTAACTAATCGCCCAAGCAGCCTTTTGCTCTTGAAGATATCGTATCCGTGGTGATTTATTCAGTAAAGCTAAATTTGGCAAAAAATTACAATATTTTCAGGGTCCAGGGCGTCCGGTAAATCAGACCTGATCTGTATTAATGGTCGACGCCAAATCAAGGGGTAAGCTCAGGTTATCCTCATTAGTCAGTATTTTATGAGATTTCCATAAGAAGATGAAGATTTTCGATAAGCTTTGCGTGCCCTTGAATCTGTTAGGCTAACAGGTAGAAACAAGTAATAAAAAGTAAGTAATAGAGGGGAAAAGCGTGTAAAAAATAGATGAAAACCGGACTTTATCAATAGGCCGGTTTCGGCGGTATCAAGCCAGGTTTTTCAGAGCGAGAAACAGGTCGAGTGCCTGTCTGTTTTCGGCGACGTCATGGACGCGGATGATGCTGACCCCGGCCAGTGCGGCGAGTACGGTCCCCGCAATGGTGCCGGGCAGACGTGAGTCGGGATCTTCAGCGGACTGCGGCGTGAGTCCGGCGATGAAACGTTTGCGACTCATCCCGATCATCACCGGGTAGCCGGTATCAACAAGCCGGCTCAAACCTGCCAGCAGCGTCAGGTTATGTTCGAGCGTTTTACCGAAGCCGATCCCGGGATCGATAGCGATATGATCAGGCCGAATCCCTGCATTTTTGGCAGTTTTCGCCTGTTTCAGGAGAAACTGGCGGACGTTCTGGACGACGTCGGTATAGGTGGGGTTATTCTGCATATCGGCCGGTCTGCCCTGCATGTGCATGAGGACGATATGCAAACCGCGATCGGCTGCGAGTGTGAACAGGTCGGGATCGTCGCGGCCAGCGGAGATATCATTGATGATCACCGCCCCGGCATCAGCGGCGGCTCGAGCGACGTCTGAACGGGTGGTATCGATACTGATCAGCACGTGAGGGCAGGTCTGATCGAGCTGATCACGGAGTGCCCGGATCACCGGCCTGACGCGTTGGATCTGCACTTCGGCGGTGACACGCTCCGCACCGGGTCGGCTGGATTCACCGCCGACGTCGATAATCCCGGCGCCCTGTTTCGCCATTTCGAGGCCATGTGCAACGGCGTTATTCACATCGAGGTATCTGCCGCCGTCAGAAAAGCTGTCAGGTGTGACATTAAGAACGCCAGCGAGCACGGGTGAAGCCGATAACAGTCGGTTGAAAGGAACCTGTCCGATAGCGTGGTCCGTATAATCAGACGCCGATCTAGTGTGATGATTGTCCATTTGTTTGTGGTGGTTTACGTGTGAACGTCCGGTAACGGTCCTTGGGTCAATCCTGATACCTCAAGGTCGGTAGTGTCAGCCCAGATTGCCAGTTTAGCAAGTTATTTTTTGTACCGGATAACAATTCCGGTAACTGTCGAGTCGATATAACGGACATGGACACCACGGAACTTGAAGCCCAGTTGAATCGTATGTTGCACCGTTTGTTGGACCATCTTGCGGTCCAGTCGGCCCTTGAATGCGACGACGACCGCCGGGACGACCGTCGTCAGCCTGTCCAGGCCCCGATCTGGCTGGGCGTGACACCCCAGACATCGTGCGAACCGGTCATGATAGAAGACGGTTCGTTACCGGAGCCGCTGGACCCGCAGTCGACATTCACCCCGCTCTACCGTGGCTGGGCGACGGATATTTCGTTGGCGGGCATCGGCGTGTTTACCGAATATGACCTGCCCACCGGGGTGAATCTGTGGGTCAATCTCGAGTCGCTGGCGGACGAGCCGATGTTGTTACCCATCCGCGTCACCTATTGCAAGCAGATTCTGCCGCATACCCATCGTGTGGGGGCGGTGTTCCTGTTCGATGCCCATTAGCATTTCCATGGCGATGTGTTAATCCAGGCAATTTACCGGGCGGCGTATATTTTCCGTAGTCTACGGTTTCTGGATACATTTCTATTTGATTTCCCTGTAATACACAGGTTATAATCGCAGTTCGAGACATGAGTGGATACTTCTGCCAGGAGGCGGGAAACGAATTCATTTTTGTGCGAGTTTCCGTTACTCCATCAGGCTGCCACTGGCTACCGGCAAGTCACGGGGATGTGAAATGCGAGAGACGGTCAATCAATTCGATGGAAATCATTTATCAAGGAGTCACAGGATGGGGCGTTTCATTATTGCATCATCAATAGTATTCATGATCGGGTCATCACTGTTGCAAGGTGATGTGGTCAGGTTCTATGACCGTGATACGGTGAATTTCCCGAATCTTTATGATGCCTCCAGCATTCCGCCGGGTGTAAATCGCCTGGTGAACGATCATCTGGATGCAACGGGAATCAACGAGTTGTCAGGCGGCGGTATGGACAACGCCACCTGTGAAACCGATCTTGAAGCGTACATGATTCCCACGGGAACGACCGATCTGTTCTTCGAGCTGTACAACGACGGCGGATCGTGGGAATTTGATTTCGGGCTGTTCAAGCTCAACGGCCTGACGACCGACCCTGCCATCGACGGGATCGAGGCCTTCGCCACTGAAGCGCTCCATTCGTCGAACGTTGTTATTGAGATTTTCGATGATCACATCCACCAAGGCGGCGAAACCAGAACCATTGATACCAGCTCGCTGCTTGCACCCGATGATATCATCGGGTTCTTCATTATCCCCAACAATACACTTGATGCCTTCCGGGCGAACCCGGGTTTGTTCTTCGATAACCCGGATGATCTGTACCGTTCGCCGCTGTTCTCAATGCACATGGCGAACCCCGGCTCATACGACCAGATGCTATCGTTCAACAGCAATGAACACAGCGACCCGGGTCTTGATCTGACCATGTTCACCTTTGAAGACGTCAGCCGCACACTACCGATCGGCGACCAGGATTTCGATGATATCACTTTTACCGTGACGCCGAAGCTGTCACCCGTCGTACCGGAACCGGGTAGCGTACTTTCCTTCGTCGGGCTGGGAGCTCTTGGTCTGGTGCTGCGAAGGCGACGAGTCTGAACATTCTGACTCGACGACAACAAGGGAAACACCTCATGGAAGCCTGTTCGGGCTTCCATGTTTTCAATGCGAACTTCACACATTGATTTTCTGCCATCCGCCCTGCATGAATCGCCAGATATAGAGGCACCCTCGGACGACCAGTTCGGCGCAGAGTCCGAACCATAGACCTTCGAGGCCGAGATCGAGCGTCACGGCCAGCAGGTATGCCAGTGGCAAGCGTACGAGATAGGTACTTGTGTAAGTGATGATCATGGTCACCGTCGTATCACCCGCGCCGCGTAGCGCCTGTGAGAGAACGAGATATGTGCCGAAGAATATCTGAACCGGTCCTGCGATCCTGAGCACGGCTGCGGCTGTTTGATAGAGTTGCGGTTCGTCAGGCGCCAGCAGTCGTGTGAGCGATTCGGGAATGACCAGGAACAGCAGGCCGGTAACGGTCATCACGGCGGCGCCGATCATCCAGCAGAGTCTGGCCGCCTGTCGTGCACGATCGGGTTTGCGTAGCCCGAGGTACTGGCCGGTGAGCGTTGCCGCGGCCGTTCCGATTGCGAAGGCGGAGAGGAAGCTGAACGCCTCGATACGTATGGCGATGATATGAGCGCCGAGCGAGCCCTGGTCGTCGAGTCCGCCGACGATCCTGGCGATGATCGCGTTGCCGATCCACAAACCCGCCGACTCGAAGAGACTGGGCATGCCCACGCGGATAATTCGCCAGAGTGTATGGCCATGCGGTCTGAGTCGATGGCGGTGCAGACGAAGGACGCCGCCCGGCCTGAGAAGGTTGATCAGAATGATTGCTGCACCGAGGCACCAGCCGATGAAGGTTCCCAACGCGATTCCGGCGACGCCGTGGCCGCCGATATAACCCGGGCCGAATACCAGCAGTATTGAGGCGGCGGCATTGACCAGGTTCACCGTTGCCATCGCGATGAACGGTGTTTTCGTATCGCCGGCCCCTCGCTGGCAGGCGGCGCCGACGAAGAGTACCGAGCTGAGCGGTACGGCGAACGCGATGATCCGCATGTACAGCGTGCATAAGGTCATTGCTTCGTGATTGAGCTGAAAGAACCGGCCGATCAGGGGCGCTGCGAACCATACCATGACCGCCAGAGCGGCGCCCCAGGCGATCGCCAGTAGAATCGCCTGTCCAAGCCCGGCACTGGCAAGACGTCGGTGACGGCCACCCACTGCACGTGCGATCAATGCCGAGGCTCCGACGCCCACCGCCATCTGTAGCATTCCCATCAGCCAGGTGATGTACCCTGTCGCGGCCAGCGCTTCGGTCGCCGCCACGTTCAGCCGGCCTGCCAGCGCCACGTCGGTGAAGCCGACCAGTGCGTTGAGGAGGTGTTCGAGGAACGGCCAGATCGCAAGAGTCACCACCTGCATCAGGAGCGTCTTACCCGCGAGTCGGCCGGCGAGTTCGGTTCTGTCCGCAGTTACCGGCGACAGCGTCACCTGGATGCTCTCGCTTTCGCTGGAGCCGTCAACAGCCTGGCAGGCCATCATGTCTGACGGTTGTGGTGCCATCGATAGTGTGCTCTAATTCCGTTATGACGGAAAAGCGTGAGAAACAGAACGTCAGGCTCGGCCTGCTACAGCACGCCTGTCCACCTGATGCGGCGAAGGAAGTCCATATCGCCAAGGTCTGTGAAATGATACACCAGGCTGCCTCTCGTGGCGCGGAGCTGGTTGTAACGCAGGAGTTGTTCGCCGGCAGCTACTTTCCGCAGGTCGAAGATGACCGCCGGTTCGACCTGGCCGAGCCGGTCCCCGGCCCGACGAGTGACCGGTTATGTCGATTGGCAAGCGAACTGGGGATCAGTATTTCGGCCTCGCTGTTCGAGCGACGTGCGCCGGGTGTGTTTCACAACACATCCGTACTGATCGATCCGAAGGGCGATCTCATTGGCCGATACCGTAAGATGCACATCCCGGACGACCCGCGGTTCTATGAGAAGTATTACTTTACGCCGGGCGACCTGGGTTTTCAGTCACATACTGTCAGCGGAGTGAACGTGGGTATGCTCATCTGCTGGGACCAGTGGTTTCCCGAGGCTGCCCGTTTGGCCGCACTTCACGGTGCTGAGCTTCTGCTCTATCCGACTGCCATTGGCTGGTACCACGGCGAGACTGAGGCCGACCGCGTCCGTCAGCGGGAAGCGTGGCAACTGATACAGCGCTCACACGCGGTGGCCAACGGCGTATACGTTGCCGCGGTCAACCGAGTCGGGATCGAGTCCGATTTGAAATTCTGGGGTGGTTCGTTCGTCGCCGACCCCGGCGGTCAGGTTATTGCCCAGGCATCGGAAGACGGCGAGGAGGTACTTGTCTGCGATTGCGAGTTTGAACGGATTGATCAGATACGTCGTGGCTGGCCGTTTCTGCGAGACCGGCGGATCGATGCGTATGATGGTTTATCGCAGCGGTTGTTGGACGATTGATTTGGAAGCTGGATTTTTTATGCGGGACGCAGCAAATTCAGAATTATAGATTGTGTTGTTGTCTTTGGTAATGAATTATTTATATGTCAATGCAGTATTCGGTCCATTCTGATGCGAATCGGGAGTTGCGGGTGATGGAGGGAACTGCGGCGGAGTCGGGGTATCGTATGCCGGCGGAGTGGGAGCCTCAGTCGTGTGTGTGGGTGGTTCGCCCGCATAATGAAGAGACCTGGCCTCGATGTCTTGACGAAGCACGGCGTCAGTTCGACGATTGGATCAACGCGATGAGCCGGGCGGTTCCGGTGAGTCTGGCGGGTCCGTTGGGGATTGATACGAATGATTCCTGGATCCGCGACTTTGGTCCGATTTTCGTTGTGAAGGACGGTGATTTTACGTCGCCGGACCGTCTGGCGTGTCACGACTTCCGGTTCAACGGCTGGGGTAACAAGTATGAGGTGCGTGACCTGGACGACCATGTTCCGCGTCAGATCGCCGCCCGGCTGAACATTCCGATCTGGCTGCACGACTTCGTGCTTGAAGGCGGCGCCGTCGAGGTCAACGGCGGGGGTACGATCATGACGACCGAACAGTGTCTGCTGAATGCGAACCGCAATCCGGGGAAGTCACGCGAGCAGATCGAACGGAAATTATATGAAACGCTCGGCACCAGCCATATTATCTGGCTGGCAGGAGGAATTACAGGTGATGATACCGACGGTCACATCGACGACGTAGCGCGGTTCATTTCGCCGGACACCGTTGTTGTGGTCGTCACGGAGACCGATCATCCGGACCATGAGATAACGAACCGGAACCTGCAAGTACTCCGCGGGTCAACGGACGAACAGGGCCGGCGACTGACGGTGATCGACCTGCCTGCTCCCGACCCGCTGGAATACAACTATCCACCCGACCGCTTCGGTTCCGGGGGGTTATCAACCCTTCCCGCCAGTTACGCGAACTTTGTGATAAGCAACCGCCACGTCTTTTTGCCGGTTTTCGCCTGCCGCCAGGACGAAACCGCCGTCCGCATCATGGAACAGGCCATGCCCGATCACACCATTATCCCGCTTCGAGCCGAACACCTCATTGTCGGCCTCGGTTCATTCCACTGCCTGAGCCGGCAGCAGCCGATGTAGATTTTTGTTCAAGGTTCAAGGTTGGTCAGGGGGAGGGATGGAGATCGGCAAGTCTTAAATCGGGAATGGTCAAAGCAGCGTCAGTACGGTTTTCCGCCGGCATCTCGCCAGCGTCTGAACAGTTCAATTGCTTCATCTCGCATCACATGCGGTCTGATATCAATCGGTGAAGCGACGATTGCTGCGAGGACATCGTTATTCAACTGCATTTCATTGAAGCCGTAGTAACGTGCATCTTCTATTCCCGCGGCGTATACGATTCGTTCGACTCTGGCCCAGTGTGAGGCACTGAAACACATCGGACAAGGTTCTGTGGTACTGTAGAGGGTCGCACCCGTCAGGAGGATGGCCTTCATGCGGGTGCATGCTTCACGAAGACAGACAATTTCCGCATGAGCTGTGATATCGGTATCGGCATAAACATGATTATGTGCTGCTGCGATCAGCTCGCCGTTGATTACAACGCAAGCACCAAACGGTGACTGTCCTGCATCAATGGATAGCCGGCACTGCTCAAGGGCGATTTCCATGAAATGCTGATCCACCTGATCGATATTATGCATAGTGCAATTCTACCTTATTTTCCGTGTCTGCCACTACTGTGTTTTTGTGTCTTGCGGTATCACGGGGAGTGAATTCGGCGGTGTGATAACATGCCGACTGGCGGAGATGCTTGTGGTTTGAGGCGTGTGTTTTGTAGTTAATTCGGGAACAGGCTTATGATTGTCCAGGGCCTATGGGATAAAGAGTTGCGTATCCAGAGATGTAGATAGGTGGGTGGGGGAAGTTACGCTGGTCCGGTTGTGATGTACCTTGCGATGGGTGTGAGCAAATCGGGAACGAGTTTTTCGGTGGCGAGCGTTTCGCAGTTATAGCTGAGTGTATTGAAGATAGCGAGCAGGTCTTCGACCTTATCGACGGGGCCGTATTTACGTACGGTGACGAAGAGGCTGATAGGTTCCTGCCGGTATGCACGGCTGGAGCCTTTTCGCGACTTATGTCGTGTTTTAATTTCGAAGTAGGCCTGCAGGTCACCTGAATCGGAGAGGGTCATGCCGAACACGGGCTGGACATCGAGTACACGTGCGCCATCGACCTTGAGCAGTCTGGCCATGGGAGTATCTGCGATCAGTGACTGGTAGACGATTTCATCGTGGTTATCTTTGCATTCGAGGTCGAATCCGAACAGCAGTTCGACGTAATCGATATCGAGGGGGCTGATGGTGAGGTGGTATGGCGATAGTTCAAGGACGAGTTGGTGCAGGTGGTATGCGTCGTTCATGGCGGGCGGGTTGACGAATCCGCTTCGGATGCAGGTCCGCCGCATGGCGAGCCAACTGTACTCTGCATCGCGTCGGGTGCTTTCGAGAGCGAGTTCGCCCTCGTATCGTCGGAAACGTCGCATTCTGGGTATCGACTTTCGGATACGATCGAAGAAGTGGAGTATAGTTTCTCGATCGCCCGGCAGGTCCATCTTAAGTGCAAGCTTCAGGTTGATATAGAAATCAGTGCAGAGTGCACCAAAACTCGTTGCCATGGGTACTACCCTTAAAAAATAACCATTTTCTCCGCTTGCTCCATTAATAGTATAACACTTCAGGCGAACTGAATCGAGTGTGCCAGGTTCATGAGCGTATTCATGTGGTCATCAGGCCCTTTGGCCGAAAGGATTCTGTTAGGAATCGGTCAGCATGATTGATTTTGATGAATTGCGGTTGTGCGAGCTGTCCGTCGCGGCATTATTTTGAAACGTACTTGATAACGCGGACCTGTTCGAGAGTGATAAGGCCATCGGAGACCATTTCATCGAGATGTGGCAGGAGCAGGTCGATTTTGTCCCTGCTGTCGACGATTTCGATGACGATCGGGAGGTCATCTGAGAGTCTGAGTACTCTGGTGGTATGCAAGCGGCTATGTGCGCCGAAGCCCATATTTCCTCTGATGACGGTAGCGCCTGCGAGATGGAGTTCGCGTGCTTTAATGACGATCGCCTCGTAGAGAGGTTTGCCATGCCAGTGGTCGCTTTCACCGATGAAGATACGCAGTAGAGAGCCCTGGTCAGGTATTTTCATAGCGGTTTTCCATGAATATCAGGTATGACAGATCGGGTTTGTTCTGTTGGTTTTCAGGTATAGAGTATCATGGTGATTCGTGAGCCCAGCCAGGCGGCGAGCAGGCCGATGGTATTACTGAGCACGACATTTGCGGTTGCCCACAGGTACTGTCCGCCTGTTGCCAGTCTGAGCGATTCCCAAGCGAATGTGGAAAAGGTCGTGAAGCCGCCGAGCAATCCGACGAGTATAGCCAGGCGGTATTCATCGCGGATCAGTACCGGTCCTGTCAGCAGTGAAGCGAGCAGTCCGATCAATGCGCAGCCGAAGACATTAGCAGCGAGCGTACCGAGTGGGAACGATTCATTTGAGAGCTGCTGGAACCAGCCGGCGACCAGATACCGCAGGACTGAACCCAAGCCGCCGCCCAGGAAGATCAGTGTGATACGTAGCGTCATATCAGTGTAGGAGTTTATACGATTTCATGGTAACGGTGTGTTTCGTGATGGCGTGATGGTGTATAGCCGATGAGGGCCGGGTTTGATGTAAAGGGTGTAAAACGAGTTATTCATTTGATTTATGATGCATTCTGGTCGGTCAGTTGTTTTCTGATGTTATCGAGTACTTTCATGTTCCGGATCGATTGTACCGGCGTGATCATGGGATGGGCGTTATCGAGTATCGTTGCTGCGTATGCCTCTGCCTCCATGCCATAGAGTGGTGATGTTGCGTTAACGAGGCAGGTTCTGCATGAGCCATTGTTGTCGGTGGATGTTGTTTTATCTTGTCGAGGCGGGGTCATGGTGGCGATTGTGTATTGGGCGTTTTGTACGGGTGGTTTCCATGGTACGGGTACTTCGATGAATCCATCGGTACCGCAGAGCATCAGGGTGTTATTGGTTTGAACCTGCAAACCGCAGACGAATTCTGCGATCAGGCCGTTGTGAAACTTGAGTGATCCTACCGTGAGTTCATCGACGCCGGTATTGTGTAATCGTCCTGTGGCGTGGATTTCGGTGGGCAGATCATCAGCGAGGAGGCAAGACAGATCGATGCAATAGCAACCGACGTCCATGAGGGCGCCGCCGCCGCAGGTAGTGCTGAAGCGTATATTGTTATCGATTCTTCTGGTTCTATAGCAGAAGCTGCTACGAATGAGTTGTAAACGGCCGATATCGCCTGAGCGAATATGCCTGATGACGGTCTGAGTCAGCGGGTGGCATCGATACATGAATGCTTCGATGAGTACGAGGTTATTGCGTGAAGCCAGGTTGTACATATCGGAAGCTTGCTGTGCGTTCATACTGACAGGTTTTTCGCAAAGGACATGTTTACCTGCATTCAGTGCTGCGGTAGTCCAATGGAAGTGCAGGTGGTTGGGCAGTGCGATATAGACGACATCGACATCGTGGTCATTGATAGCGTACCGGTAGTTGTCATAGCTACGTTCGATGCCGTATAGATCGGCGAAATGTCGAGCCTTATCGTGTGACCGTGAGGCGGCGCATCGGATACGGTTACGTCCGTTTGTTTGTGTGACGTCTGCGGCGAACTGGTGTGCGATATTGCCGCAACCGAGTATGGCCCATGAGAGTCGAGTCTGCATGCCGTATCCTGTTTCGTGGCGGCGTTGAATTACTGATATGGTAATTGAAACGTGCCAGCTGTTCAGATGACGAGGTCAGGAGTCGGTCGGGGTGGGGGTGCATACCGACCCTTTCTGGTATATCCGACCTGGTTCCACCGATGCGGCTCGGATGCTGTAGAAATATTAGGGTTCATATTGGCCAGGTGTTAATTTGCGCAGTTCAGCAATTTTAGGTTTATATTCAATAGCATTTTATAATGATTTAGTTTCTGGGATTCCGTGATGTATCTGGACAGTGATGTGATGATAATGCGATTTTCCGGTCTATCCGAGTCTGATGCGGGCAATTTGCTTGCACGTCGTAAAAGTTTTCTGTACAATGTTACACGGTAAATGGATGGGAGGTATGAATAGCACGGATGATCGTGATCACCTCAGTGGTTCATTTCAGTGGTTAACACTACAGCGCTATCAAGGTCCCCTGGTGCGCTTCAGTCGTGACCTGAT
>CAYRND010000058.1:0-21069 GCA_964425365.1 uncultured Phycisphaeraceae bacterium | reverse complement strand
GGAATACGTGCTGGAAGAGGTTGAAGAATGGGGCACTTAGCTTAACACCTATGGCAAGCACCCCGCCCGTCGCCAGCCGGGTGACTTCATAGCTCTCCCGGCAGATGTGCGTATCCGATGATCCGATGAAGTTGAAGCCCTGCTCGCATGCCATCTCGACCAGTTCAACGTACGCCGGTTCATGCACACGCGTGATCTGCTCGAAGCCCGCAGGCTCGAACCGTGGCATCACCAGTCTGTTGATAAGACCTGATTCTTCCAGGCCCGACAGGATCACCTCGAGCCGGGCAGGACACTCCGGGTGGCCCTCCTCCGGCTGGTGGTTCAGGAACCGCGGACTGTAGATCAGAGCAATTTTCATAACAATCTGATGGCCGCCATCTTATCGATCCAACTCGAATCAGGCGATCTTGTGGATGGTATGGCGCCCGAACAGAATCCATGCCGATTATGGTTCTTCGCAGGTGCCGCACGACGATTTTCTGTGTTCGCCGGCAGGCCGCCGGCGTGAATGGATATCACCCGAAAAATTTATCCCGAACAGGGCAGGCATTTAAGGAGAATCTCTTTAATAACTTTCAAAACAATGGCTTACAGTTGTTGTGGAATAGCCGGGGATAATTGGTGACTCACGCCTGTTTCAGTATAATGCCACCTTATGTCAGGTGTGTGCGGATCGGTGATATGATCAGGCACATTGAAGCATTATGAATACCGCCCTGTATTCAAAACTGAAACGAAATAAAATCGCCGCACCTGCGGTGCGCTTGTAAACAGGCGTGGCTGACGCGTTCAGCATGCTGGTGTATGTATGCTCACTCGCTCCGTATTTCAGAGGTATGTATGATAGGCCAGATTGATTTTCAGGTTTGTGGTCAGAAACATTGTGCAATGCTTGACGAATCATTTCAGTGGACCTGCAGCAACAAGGAAGTGGAAGAGTTTCTTAATGAAACCTTTGTCGATGATATCGACCAGAACACGCCGGTCGAGGACGTCGGCAAGCACCTGCTCTACCGGGCCGGCCACCGGCTGGGTGCCGATGTGCGGACGATATAGCATAGCCTCGCCTGTAGCAGACCGACAGCATTTTCATCGTCTGTTTCTTTCGGCCTGCCGTCATGATTGAATAACAATGACTACCAGAAAAAACCGCGGCCTGACAAGGCCGCGGCTTGATATTGCGATTGTCTGTCGATCGGTCGGCGCTATCTCGCTTTCTCGATCAATGGATGCGGCCTGCTGTGTCGGAGAATATCACCCTTGGCCATGTAGATCACATCCTCCGAGACGTTTACCGCATGGTCGGCGATTCGCTCGAGATTGCGCGATACACTGAGCATGTAAATGTACGTCTTCACCAGTTCCGGGTCCTCGCGGATCGCCTGCTCGACTTTCATGTACATCCCGCGGTGAATGGCGTCGACTTCATCGTCGCTCTGGCGCACACCTTCGGCCAGATCGGGGTCGATGTTCACCAGCGCATCCAGGCTGTCCTTGAGCATCTTGCGAACCTTCATGGTCATATCGTAGATATTGAACGGCGGGTTCTGAAGCCGGGCACGCTCAGTCAGGAACTGCGCCAGCTCCGCGATATTCACCGATAAGTCGCCGATCCGCTCGAGCTCGTTATTGATCTTCAGCGTTGCGACTATATAACGCAGGTCGAACGCGACCGGCTGGTGCAACGCCAGGGTATGTAGACACTCTTCCTCGATATCGACTTCCATCTGGTCGATGACGGAATCGTTATCGATCACCTGTTGGGCCAGGTCGATATCTCGCGATTCGATTGCTTCGATCGCGTTCTGCAGTGATTCCTCGACCTGAGCGCCCAGTGAAAGGATCACCTTTTTCAGATGGCTGATCTGACGTTGTAAATGTAATGACATGCGTTACTCCAGTTCCGGCAACCTGATCTATTGCCCTTACTGTTGCGGGTTGGTGTTTATTCCGCACTGGCCATCAGATACGCCTTGATGATGTCCATATCCGGGGCCTTGATCGTCATGACACCTTCGGGCGTGCTTGAAATCTTGGTGACATGTTTCGCCAGTTCGCCGCCGCCGGCCACGGTTTCATATTCCTCCGAGCCTTCCACGAAGACCCATAGATAGCCATCGACGTAACGGGTGGCGAACCCCGGTTTCGCACTCAGATACGCCTTGATGGTCTCCATATCCGGGGCCTTGATCGTCATGACACCCTCGGGTGTGCTTGAAATCTTGGTGACGTGTTTCGCCAGTTCGCCGCCGCCGGCCACGGTTTCATATTCCTCCGAGCCTTCCATGAATATCCACAGGTAGTCATCGACAATCCGTGCAATGAACCCGGGTTTGGCGGCGAGGTAGGCTTTGACGATCTCGATGCTCGGCGCCTTGATCGTTCGTACATCGCCGGCCACATTGGCGATTTTCGTCACGTGCTTCGCCAGCTCGCCGCCGCTGTCAACCACCGACAGCTCGGGCGAGTTCGTGTAGAACACCCACAGGTACCCGTCGAGAACGCGAGCGGCGTAGCCCGGCTTCATCGCCAGGTAGCCGACAAGCGTTTCAATATTATCTGACTTGTATGTCTTGACACCCGCCGGCGTCGAGACCAGCTTGGTCGTATGCTTTGCCAGTTCCTCTCCCTTGGCGAACTTGTGCAACGTTTCGGAATTGTCACGGAACACCCAGGTATGGCCTTCATCGGTCTGGAAGGTGATATACCCGGCCTGAACGGTGCTCGGCGTATGCTTGATGACGGACCCACTGTCCGCCTCGCTTGTGCTGCTGTTCGATGTCGATTCGCAGGCACCCAGAAAGACGATTCCCAACAGAGTCAACAGAGTAAAGTAGTTTGTGCTTTTCATTGCATAAGCTCCCTGGTTCAGTGTCCCGAGCGGTTCGTCTCGAGACGGGTTAATCACGACTATTCTAGCTTAACCAAAGCGGCCTGTAATGTAATCCTCGGTTTCCCGTAGATGCGGGTTCGTGAATATGTCGGTCGTCGTTCCGTATTCCACCAGCCGGCCGAGGTACATCAGTGCCGTAAAATCGCTCGCCCGCGATGCCTGCTGCATATTGTGGGTGACGATCAGAATCGTATATTCACCCTTGAGCTCCTGGATCAGGTCTTCGATCTTGCCCGTGGCGATCGGGTCCAGTGCCGAGCAGGGCTCGTCCATGAGCAGCACCTCCGGCTCCGCCGCGATCGCCCTCGCAATGCACAGACGCTGCTGCTGGCCGCCCGAGAGTCCCAGGGCGCTTTCATGCAGGCGGTCCTTGACCTCCTCCCATAATGCCGCACCCTTGAGCGACCGTTCACAGATTTCATCCAGTACAGCCTTGTTTCGCTCACCGTCGATACGAAGCGGATACACCACGTTCTCGTAAATACTCATCGGGAACGGATTCGATTTCTGAAAGACCATGCCCATCCGTTTACGAAGTTCGATCACGTCCACCGCCACGTTGTAAATCGAGTCGCCGTTCAGCTTCATATCACCTTCGATACGAACGCTGCCGATCAGGTCGTTCAACCGGTTCACCGATCGCAGCAGCGTCGACTTGCCGCAGCCCGAGGGGCCGATCAACGCAGTTACCTTGCCATGCGGCACGTTCATGTTGATATCGAACAATGCCTGCTTCTCGCCGTACCACAGCTCGAAGTGCTCGATGGATAATACGACCTCTTCCCGTTGTATCGTGTCGTGGATTTCACTCTTGACGGGTTCGCCCGCGGCGATGGCCTCGAGCCGGGTCCGGCCGCCTTTGCCCGGCGGGTCGACCAGTGACGTGTTGACGCCGGCCGGCTTGTTGTTGTAACCGTTCATATTCGTACCGTTGGTAATCGAATCTGTGTCACTCGATGACATCTGCATCATACAATCTCCGCGAATCAGAATGCACTGGCGACGAATTTCCTGCGAAGGCGTGATCGAAGCCAGATCGCCGTGATGTTCAGTATGGCGATAATCAGAATAAGCAGTAACGTCGTGGTATAAAGGATCGGCTTGGCCGCCTCGGAGTTCTGGCTCTGGAACCCGAGGTCGAATATATGGAATCCCAGGTGCATGAAACTGCGATTGATACCGAACTGTTCGCCCGGGTTCCACGAGAACGGCAGTTCCGGCGCCAGTTTGACCGCACCGACGAGCATCAGGGGCGCCACTTCGCCCGCACCGCGGGCCATCGCAAGGATCGTGCCCGTCATGATCCCCGGCATGGCACGAGGCAGGACGATCCGCCTGATCGTCTGCCATTTGCTCGCGCCGCAGGCATAAGACCCCTCACGCATTGAATTCGGTACCGCCGCCAACGCCTCTTCCGTCGCCACAATCACCACCGGAAGCGTCAGCAGCGCCAGGGAAAACGACGCCCAGATCAACGCCGTCTTACCGAAGACAGGCTTGTTGTCCGCCACGTGGGCGGTGAAGAAACCGTCGAAGAACGGCAGGAACGTCACAACCAGCAGCACGGCGATCGCCGTTTTGATCCAGAACAGAATCGAGGTGCCGTACAGGAGCTTCTTGGCCAGCGTGCGAGGCTCGCCTCGCTTCGTCAGGCTGCCCAGCAGCGTTCCGATCGCCGCCGCCGTACCCACAGCACCGATAATGAGAATAAACAACCAGGTGCCCCATGGCAGCCGGAACTTGAACGCGTGTTCCGGCCCGCCGTCGATCCAGCTCCCGACGATATAAATAAAAAACCCCAGCCCGAACACGCCGAAGACGATGCTCGGAACACCCGCCAGGTTATTGATCGCAATACGGACCAGTGAAACGATCAAGCCCGCCTTCGCATATTCACGCAGGTATAACGCCGCCATGACGCCGAAAGGGACCACCAGAATGCACATGATCAGTGTCATGACCACGGTGCCGAAAATGGCGGGGAATACACCGCCTTCCGCGTTCGCTTCACGCGGATCATCCGTAAGGAACTCCCACCATCGGCTGATATAGATGCCGGCCTTCTGTGAAAAACTGAGCTGATTCGCCGGAAAGCCTCTCGCGATATTACCCACACTGATCACTTTTTCATCGCCCTGGGCGGTGACCATGGTCAACTTGTATCGATCGTTTTCTGATCGCAGCTGTTGTATCTCAGCGATGATGACCGCGGATCGTTCATCCACTTCTTCACTGATCCGTTCGTAATGCTCGGAAGCTTCGATGTACGCCTCGGAGTCTTTACCATGGTCGAGCTCGGCCTGGCGCATGGCCAGCCGTGCACGCTCCTTCCTGTAGTTCTCCTCGCCGATTTCATGCTTCTCTTTTTGCCGGATGATCTCGCGGCGTTCCAGTATCTTGTCATGGTACGTGTTATACTGTTCCCATATCTGTTCGGGCGTTTCAGCTACCGTTTCTCCGTCGATGGCGAATGCTTCGGGATAACCGTAGAACCGGCCCCACTCGAATCGCTCGAGCAACAGCGCCCATTCAGGCGACAGTTCAGTCTCGATATTGAAATCATCCGCCCAGTGGAAGTGGGTATTGGTGATATCGAAATTGCCCGTTCGGATCAGTCGTCGCTGGACGAATCCATCGGATACGTCCATTTCACTTCGGACCGCCTCCGCCGCTCCGGGCACCAGGTCGGCGATTGTCTTGTCCGTCAGTTGGTAATGCTCGCTGCGAGTGACTTCGCCCATGTAGATCGTGCCGTCGTAAAGATGCACTTCCACGATCGGGACCGGCCAGAACGTGCCCAGCCCGGCACTGAATACCCAGTACAGCAGCCCCAGGATCATCAGCAGCGACAGAGCCAACGCCCCGCCGGTCAGCCAGACCATCGGCTCGCCACGTGCCAGCAGACTCGATGCCGTCTGCACCTTTCGCCGCTTCGGCTTCATGTCGCTGCCCGTATGAAGCGGCTGACCTGACGGTTTCTTCGGGATCGGTGGTGGGGGTGCCACACTGCTCATAGCTCGATCGACCTCTTTCGGAATCGCAGGCGTACGATTTCCGCTATGGTGTTAAGAATGAACGTCATGATGAACAGAACGAACGCCGCAAGGAAAAGCGTTCGGTAATGCGTACTGTCACGCACGGCCTCGGGCAGTTCCACGGCGATGTTCGCACTCAGTGTTCGAAACCCGTTGAAGATATTCAGATCGAGCACCGGCGTATTGCCCGCCGCCATCAGCACGATCATGGTCTCGCCCACGGCGCGGCCCAGGCCGATCATGCACGCGGAAAACAACCCGCTCATCGCCGTCGGAATGATCACACGGATCGCTGTCTGCCACGGCGTCGCGCCCGAGCCGAGCGACGCAGACCTCAGATGCTCAGGTACCGCCGACAGAGCGTCATCGGCGATCGTGTAAATAATCGGGATCACCGCGAACCCCATTACGAACCCCACGATCAGCGCATTACGCTGCACGTAAGTCTGCATGGGCGACAGGTTCATGCCCCAGACATGAAAGTCGCCGCGTGGGTCCAAGCCCAGCCCATTCAGCAGCCAGGCGGCCGACGCCGTGATCACAACGCAGCCGATGCATCCCAGTATGAATTTCACCAGGTTCATTACCGCACAACCTTCACGTGTCCAGCCGTCGGTCAGCCGGCGATAGTAGGGATTCACGTAACGTGAAACGCAATAGGCCGTGAAAATCGCCGACAGGGGAAGCAGGAAAATAAACCACCCGCCTGTGCCCGTGCCGATCTGACCATCCAGCCATAACGTGATGTTCCCTGCGAACAGATATTTCTCCATCAGCGGACCGGCCACGTAAGCGGATAACATGCAAGCTGGTATGATCGCCAGGATCATCAGAATGAACCGCGGGCCGCCGATCGCGAAGATCAGCCGGCTGATCAGGTAACGGACCATGCCGGCGTCCGGCTTCTCGCGTTCACCCAACTGGTCCAGTATCAGTGTCACCCGTAGCGGCAGAAGCTGCCATAAATAGGCGCACAGCAAGAAAGTCAGCGGCAGCACGAAGAAGCAGGCAAGCACCACCGACACACTCGTCTCGACGAACTGGGCAATTACCAGGCCGCCCAGAAAGCCCAGCACCACCGACGGCAGGCTGGCCATCATCTCGATGGTCGGCTTGATCTTCGCCTTGACTTTCGGATGAAGAAATTCACTGGTGTATATCGCCGCCAGCAGGGCGATCGGTACGGCGAAGACCATGGCGAAAATCGTCGCCTTGATCGTACCGAAAATCAGCGGGATCATGCCGAGCTTCATCTCGAAATCATCTTCCGCCGCCGACGATTGCCAGACATGGGCCGGTGTCGGTGCACTTTCATACCAGACACGTGTGAACATCGACTTCAGGCTGGCTTCCGGATACTTCGGATCAAATCGCCAGTGATAGATATTGTCCGACGTGGCGGCGATGATGCCGTCGTCTTTCGGCGCCATGCGGATCGCGAGAATCGGTTCAGTCGTTCCGAGCGACTGCTCGATCAGCTTGTGCTCAGTCGTGACGAAGAAAACGCGGTAACTGCCGTCGGCATAACCCGCCGCCAGCATACGCGATTGAGCCGAAGGTGAAAGGCAGGTCACCGCCGCACCGTTGCCCGGCATCTCGTGGGCCATGACCATGATGTCCACTTGATCACTCGCTGATACATCCGGCCGATAGCGGAACCATGCGCGAATCGTGCCGGTGCTGTCACCCGTGACGATCGTACCACGCCCGAGAATGTAACGCATGGCGGTCAGGTGCTCGCCGGGGTCATCCACGGCGTCCAGATGCTCGGCCACCTTCCGCGGATTGCTGTAATCACGCGTGTTGTAACGTACCAGTGTGCCGTCCTCGTAGGCCACGAGCACATTGTCACCCAGTGCAGAGAGCGCAATGGAATGGATTTTCGTCTCCGGACGCTTCTCGTATGGCACGTCGGCGCGGGAGACACTGTACGTGATCTTACCCGTCAGAAGGTTCTTCCGTTCACGCAGTGAATAAAGACTCAACGTGTCATCGGCAGATAAGGCACAGAAGATCGGGCCTTTTCGCGGACCCTCGCGGATGAGTACATGATCGAGCAGGACCACCTCGCTGGTCGAACCTGTTTTGATCGGATCCTCTATCTCGACGTCGATCTTCTGCTGACGGTATTGACCTTCCGGCGTTACCTGGACAATTCCGCCTTTGAATTTTGCGACTTCACCTTCCGCCAGTACATGCAATGCCTCAGGAACATCCGTGCGATCATAGAAACGTGTTTCAAACTGCATCCTGCCCAGACGCACCGTTCCGTCCGCGAATCCCAGGGCGATCGAGTCGTCGGCAATGGCGAACGAGGACGTTGTCAGCGTTTCCTCTTCAAAGAGCCGGGTCTGGTCCAACGCTTCACCGGTATCGATTCGGAACGAATGAAGCGTGGAGTCATTTTCAAGGATAGCACCGATTGTCTGAAATTCATCTATGTCCAGGTGCATGATATTGTTGTCGGATATCGCCGCCGGATATTGCCCCACCTGTTCCACGGATGGCGAGGTGAACAGCGGCCAGATCACCAGTACCAGGAACAACGCCACCGTTGAAACCGCGATAATCGTCCCGATACCGCCGACCGTGATCAGCAGCCGGGATACCACATCGGCGATTCGAACGGACAGACCCGTCGTTCGTTTTCTTGACCTGCCTGTGAATGCCTTCTGGTTCATTGTGCTGCTCACCAGATGATCATGTGTCAATATGGGTGAAGGGCTTGGAAAAAAAGGGTGACAGCGGTTTCACCCGTTGTCACCCGATTTTAGATTGTTTGAGCAGAAAACTGCATTAATGTCCGTGTTGTTGCAATGGCATTTCTCAGAAGCTCGGGCTGATGCCCACACTCTGAAGTGCGCGGCGGGCGATTTCCGCACTGACCGGGAAGTAGCCGTCTTTCACCACGACTTCCTGACCCTGCTTACTGAAGATGTACTTGATGAATTCAGCACGCAGCGGATCCAGATCACTGCCCGGCTTGTAGTTCACCGACAGGTACAGGAACCGTGCCAGCGGATATTCACCCGTGTAGGCGTACTCCGGCGAAGCCGGGATCATCGGGCTGTTCGCATCCACCGCCAGCGGGACCGCTCGCACGTCAGCGGTCTTGTAGCCAATACCCGAGTAGCCGACGCCGCCCTTGTCACTTGCCACGCCCTGGACGACCGAAGAACTGCCCGGCTGCTCTTTCACTTCGTCTTTGTAGTCGCCTTTACCAAGAGCATGTTCTTTGTAATAGCCGTATGTGCCTGATGCCGAGTTACGGCCGTACAGGCTGATCGGCAGATTCGACCACTCGCCGCCCAGACCCAACTGGCCCCAACGGGTAATGTTTTCAGGATAACCCAGCTTGCGGGTCTTCGAGAAAATCGCATCGCACTGAGGCAACGTCAGACCTTCAACCGGATTGTCCTTGTTCACGTACACCGCAAGCATGTCGATGCTCGTCTCGAGCTGAATGGGCTTGTAACCGAATTTCTTCTCGAACGCGTCCTCTTCCTTCGACTTCATCTGGCGGCTCATCGGCCCGAAATTACTCGTGCCCGCAATCAGCGCCGGCGGGGCGGTCGAGGAACCCTTGCCTTCGATTTCCACCTGGACATTCGGGTACATCTTCAAGAACCCTTCAGCCCACAACGTCATAAGATTGTTCATCGTGTCCGATCCGACGCTCTTGATCGCACCTGAAACACCGCCCGTCTGCGTGTAATCCGGCAGGTTCGAATCCACTTCCACACCGGCGAAAACAGGCGCTGCCAGGAACATCATGATCAGTACCGCCACAAACTTGCATTTCAACGAGGTAGCATTGTGCATAGGTTGTCTCCAATAGAAAAAGTACTCGGGACGAAGCCGTCTCGCTCAAAGCACCACGTTAGGATTCAATTGTTAAAAAATGGTTAGCGATTCATTAAATTTGTGTGAAATATTTGAATACAGATATCTATCCCCTATTGACTTATAATGGGGCGGGACGAGGGAAAGTACTGAACAATATAGAATTAAGCGAAGGGGTCTGAACCTGATTCATGTATCCCGTAACTGTAGGCCACATGCGACCGGCCGATGACCGTTTGAAGCCTGCTCATGAGAATTGATGCCGTGAACAGCAGCACAATCGCCGAGCTTTGCATGTACAAACCTGCGGACACCAGCCATGACGCGTCGTAAACCATAAGCCAGACTACGGATAGGCGGACGAATCGGTTGGCGGCGACCCGGCGGGGACGGGCGGCGGCCAGATTGCCGCTGACAAGCCAGAAGGTTAGCAGAACAAAAATGATCGCACTCAACGTCGGGCCCGCCCAGATCAGTTTCACAGCAGGACCGATCCAGTTTCCCCTCGCCGACATCAGGCCGATCAGCACCATGGTCCAGAACGACCAGCCGATCAGCAGCAGCCAGCCGTCTGTACACGAGATTCGTGGCCGCTTGCCCGCAAGAAAATAACGCAGACTCGCACACGCCATGCTGTGCGTCATGGTCAGCAGAATCGGCCAGGCGAAACTCAGTTGCGGGTTCGGGATCGACATGGTCAGAACCTGCACCAGGCCCAGGCAGACTATGCCGATCGACGGGATAAACCGACCGGCGAAATGGTAGAACAGAATACCGCCGCTTGCCAGTAAAGCGGTTGCAAGACTTAATTTACCGAGCGGAATCGCCGCCGCCATCGCGACAAGCAGGCTCAGAATGCCCACTGCCGCCGCATGCTGGATGTGCACCCGGCCTGATGGAATCGGCCTCGCCGGGGCGAACGCACGATCGTGACGTGCGTTCAGAATATCACGCAACGCCAGGCCGAAACCCGCCAGGCCGCCCGAGGTGAGGGTTGCCAGCGTAAGTGCTTTTAATAACCCGAGTTGGATCAGCGACGTATTCCGGCTGCCCGCAGGCTCGAGCGAAAACGCCAGGAACACAACCAGCCAACTGTTGCTGATGATACTGAACAGCAGGTCGAATCGAGCCAGCTCGATCAACTGAACAAGTTTACGCCATCGAGGGCCGGTCATCCGATGATACCTTCAGCAGGCTGCCCTGGTGAAATTAATCCGGCTATACGATACACTTATTGCCGATGCAGGTAAAAGAAATCACACATCGTTATCACAATCTGTTCGGTCCGGTCACCGGATTCGCCGTTCTGGCGGTGGTCATCGCGTCGGTTGCCGGGTGCCGATCATCCAATCCGACTGATCCCGAGGCGGCTGACGAATCGGTTCTGTACGACCTGTTCGATAACATCGGCCCGACCACACCCACCCAGGCCGCCCGTGATGCGTTCAATATGTACGACCCTGACATTCGACGCCGGTCCGTCGAGCTGTTGACCGCGGCCGAGTTCGGCGGCGAGTTGCCTTATCTGCGTATGTACCGCCTGTTGATCGACGACCCTGACCCGACCGTTCGGGCGGCTTGCATCAAGGCGCTCGGGATTCACGGCGAAGTCGAAGATGTCGCACGGGTGGTTCCTTATATAAAAGATGACAACGCCTTCGTACGATGGGAAACCGCCAAGGCGTTGCAGCGGATCCATAACCCGCTCGCTGTGGACAGCCTGATCGATACCCTCATGCACGACGAAGACGCCGATGTCCGCATGGCCGCCGCCACTGCACTGGGACAATACCCCCAGCGTCGGGTTTTCCATGCACTGATCGGCGGGCTGGCCGACGTCGATTACGGCGTGGTTGACGCGTCACAGAAAGCACTGGTGACACTCACCGGGATAGACCAGGGCGTGAACGGCTCGGCGTGGATGGCATGGGCTGAAACCAATAGTGACCGGCTCTTCGCCAATCAGCAAACCTACACCTTCACACCCTACCAGCCGCCCGAGGGATTGCTCGATAAGGTCCAGTTCTGGAAACCACGCCAGGAAGTTCAGCCGCAGGTACCCGTCGGTAAGGAGGTGGCGGATGAGGTCGAGACTATCGAGAACGGATGACGGGCGATAGAGGGGGAGTAGCCATTTTTATGACGGCTGTTACAACTGAGCAATCTACGGTTTCACTATCCGATATTCACCTGGATCAGAACGGTTACCTGGCTGATGAAGTACCTTGTCGCAAGTGCGGCTATGCTTTAAAAGGGCTTGATCCGGATAGTGCATGCCCGGAATGCGGCACGGCGATTGGATGGTCGCTTGTCGGCGACATGTTGCGGTACAGTGATCCTGAATGGCTTATGAAACTATATCGCGGCATTAAATATCTTGTGACTTATCTGATTATTTCCGTTCTGGCCGGGTTCCTCAGTGGGATGCTCGGCGTATTAGCATGGGATTATGTGCAGCATGCTGCGGTTTCGATCAATCTGTTCATCATATTTCTTTACATCGTGGCAGTCTGGATGATCACATCACCTGAAGCTGCCAAGATCGAGCATGAAGATCAGTGGAGTGCAAGACGGGTAACGCGATTCGGTACAATATTGCTATCCGTATTGGGAGTGATTGAAATGACGGGTATCGAAGCTGTCGTAATCATTTATACCCTGGTCGTCGTTGTCAAAGCTGTCGCAACTGTTGTTGTTATGATTGCAATGTTCCGGTATTTCAAGTCGTTGTCATTGAGAATTCCAGATGACAAGCTCGCAAAACATACACACATTGTCATGTGGGGCAGTGTTGCCGGTATTGTATTGATTTTTGCAGGGGCCGGATGGATATATTTCAGCGGCCTGTCGGCCGGTACAACGCAAAGTCCATCTCATCTGCCGATGGGTATCATGCTGATGTTGGGATTAATTCCGACTTGTTCCGGTGCCGTTTTGTCATTGGTTTTTTATATCTGGTTTATCATTCTGGCTTTTCAATATCGTAATCGATTAGAGGAAGCGGTTCGTTATGCCTGTGAAACATGGGCGCATAACCGTTCAGTGAATTCGACCGTGTAAACTCGGATTACATATCAGTATCAGGATCGAATGAATATCATCATGCCGATCCTTTGTCAGCCCTCCGCGCGCTTCAGCCATTCCTCCTCCAGCGGCGACAATTCCTTTTGCAGTGCTGTGCGTTTCAGGCGCAGGTCTTTCACTTTATCGCCGTTGCGATAGACCTCCGGATCGGCAAGTTGCCTGTCGACCTCGGCCAGTTTGTTTTCGAGCTCGACGATTTTCGATTCCAGCTTCTTCTGGCTCAGTTGTGTTAACCCGGCCCCCTTGCCTGTTCGCTTAGGCCCGGCGGGTTTCTTTTTCGGCGGGGCGGCTTTCTTTTGGGGTTGCTGCGTTTCAACCTGTTCCTGCGATTTCACTGCGGCGACGGTTTCCAGGTACTCGCTGTATCTACCGAGAAAATGGCGGAACCCGCCGGTCCCGTCGAGGATGAAGAGCTGGTCGACGAGGTTATCGAGCAGCATACGGTCGTGAGTGATGAGAATGAGTGTGCCGGCGATGCTTCTGTCCTGGCCGTAGCCGCTACCGCCCGTGGTGAACGACTGGAGTGATTCTTCGAGTCGTTCGGCGCTGGGGATATCCAGGTGGTTCGTCGGCTCGTCCAGTACGAGCAGGTTGTAACCTCCTGCGACGAGTCCGGCGAGTACCACCCGGCTTCGCTCGCCGCCGCTTAACAGCTCGAGCTGCTTATCCTGGTCGTTGCCGGAGAATAAAAAAGCACCGGCCAGGTTGCGGGCTTCCTGCTCCGTCCGTCCGGGCGGGGCGTGGCGCAAGTGATCGACCACAGTGTAGGTCAGGTTCAGATTCTCGTGGGTCTGACGGTACCAGCCGATATCGAGCTGCGAGCCCGGTCGCACCCGGCCGGTGTCCGGCTCGATTGCACTGATCAGGCATCGTGCCAGTGTACTTTTTCCCGAGCCGTTCGGACCGATGATCCCGATCCGGTCGCCGCGTCTGACGTGAATGGAAACGTGATCGAATAGAACCTTGGTGTCGTACTTCACACTGATATTGTCCGCCGTGATGACCCTGTCGCCGCAGCGGCGGTTCGGTTTGAACCGGATATCCACCTGGTCCATTTCGACGGGCGACTCGGCGAGTTCATTGCGGACGAACCGTTCAAGTCGCTTTTCACGGCCTTGCGCCTGCTTCGATCGCTGGCCGGCGCGGTATCGGTCGATGAACTGCTTCTCCCGTTTGATGTGTTCCTGCTGCTTTTCGTAGAACCGCTGCTGTGCGAGTCGGCGCTCGAACTGCAGTTCGCGGTATTTCCGGTAGTTGCCCGGGTATTCCACCAGCTTGCCCAGCTCCAGTTCGTATATCTTCGTGACCACGCGGTCGAGCATCCACCGGTCATGGCTGATGAGAATGACGGCGCCGTTGTACTGATTCAGAAACGATTCGAGCCACTGCCGGCCGGCGATATCGAGGTGGTTGGTCGGTTCGTCGAGCAGGAGGATATCCGGCTTCGCCAGCAGTAGTTTCGCCAGCGCCAGCCGGCCTCGCTGCCCGCCGGACAGGTCGCTTGTTTTGACGTGATGGAACTCATCCTTCAAACCCAGCCCGTGCAGGACCTGGTCGATCTGATGATCGACCACGAACCCGCCTGAGGCCTGAATTTCACGTTCGATCCGCTCGTACTGTTTCATCAGTCGCGGTAGAGTCTCGTCATCGGCCTCGGCCATGTCAGTTGCCAGTTGGTGCAGCTCTTGATGGAGTCGATCGAGTTCGTCGAAGGCGGCGGCTGCTTCCTCTCGCAGGGTATGCTGGGTGTTGAAATCCGGGTCCTGGGGCAGGTAGCCCGCGGTGATATCGCCGGCGAGTTGTATCTGGCCGCTGTCAGGCCTGAGTCCGCCTTCGCAGGCAATCATTTTAAGTAGTGTCGATTTCCCGCATCCGTTGCGTCCGACCAGGCCGACGTGCTCTCGCTGTTCGAGGTTGAGGTTCACCCCGTCGAGAATCGGCGAGTCCGAATAACTGAAGCTCACATTGGCGACACTGAGCAGGGGCATAATCTGATACTTTATCACAAACCCAATAACATGAACAGGTTAGCGGTTATCAGGCCATAGCCTGCATGAATCATTCCGGAGTTCCGGCCGGATAGCCGATATGTTCGAAGTATGGCAGCGTCCCGCAACCTGTTGATTGTTCTGGCACATGGATTCCGCAGCGATGCGGTCGGCGACGATCCTCGCTGGCCGATGCGGACACCGCATCTGGAAGTGTTGTGTCGGCGAGGGCTGCGTCTGGTGGCGAGTTCCGCGTGTCCGACGGACTGGGGTGGTATGGCGTCGCTGGTGACCGGTCTGCATGCGAGGCAGCACGGCCATGTCACCGAGACGGCCGATATCCGTCTGACCGGTGGTCTGTGCGCCTGGCTGGCTGACGCCGGCTATCACCTGGCCGGGGTCGGCAATGTGGGGATGTTCGCAGGCCAGTTGCATGAATGTGTCATGGTCGGCGATGTGGCGGAACTCGAGCCGAAGGATTGCCAGTACCTTGCCTCGGCGAGGAACGATAATCTGCGTAACGCGATCATTCAGCAGCGTCGCCAGCGGATGCGTGGCGGGCCGTTCGAGCCAGACCGGTTGATGCTCGATCCGGACGATGATATTGACGGCTTCATAGCGAATCGAGCGGTGAAGATGCTGGAGACGATGCCGGAGGACCGGCCGTGGGTCCTTTTCGTGGTGTTCTCCGGCCCGGGGAACGATCTGCCACCCCCGCCGCTGTATGAAACCGTGTTGAATCCCGAGGAGCTGACGGATGATTTCTGTCCGGTGGATTTTACGGAATTGAATGCATTGGCGGAGCCTGTTTATCCGCGGATCATGCTGCAGCGTCTCGAGCCGCATATTCTCGGCCGGATCCGGGCGGATTACTTCGGCCGGGTCTGCCTTGTGGATCACAGTATCGGCCAGTTCGGTGTAGCGCTCGATCGCCGGGCGGATGCGGTTCGTACCTGGACGGCGTTTTGTTCGGACCGGGGCCATCTGCTTGGCGAATGCGGCCTGATCGGACACCGTTCGTTTCTCGCCGGTGCCGTCGAGGTGCCGATGATTATCGCACCGCCGCCCGGCACGCCTGAACCGGATGAATATTACCAGTACGAAGGGCTGATCAGCACCGTCGATTTCTCCGCGACCGTCGGGGCGTTGGGCAGTTGTGATCATCCGCATGAAGTGACGGGCAGGTCGCTGCTGCCGATCTTCCGCGGCGACCCGGTCATGCCAGTGCTGCACGGGGGGAATCTGAGTGAATTCAACGACCGTCTGCTGCTCGAAACCGAACGGTATAAAATTATCTTCGCACGTATCGACGGCCGGTGCCTCGGTGTGTATGACCTGCTGAATGATCCGAATGAGAAGCGGAACCTGATCGATAACCCCATCTCGCACAACCTGATCGACTCACTCCGCTGGCGTCTCGCCGATGCCCTGCTGCCCCTCCGCGCCGCCGTGGTGTGAGGCGAAGATCGGGTACGGGCCGTCAAAGTCTTTCGCATTTCCCTCCATTTTCCCTGTCTTATTGCGAATGCTGTTTATCCATATAATACGTTTGCGGAAGAAATGGAGGCGTTATAGAGTGCATCGTCATGTTCTTTAATCGCTTCCGGTTACAGGGGCGTAAAACGGGCAACCGGCAGCGAAGCTTCCGGACCTGCGGTTGGAATATTCTGGAAATGGGTATGACACGAACAGACTGAAATACAATGGTTTCCGCCAGCGATGACAACCCGGTTCTTCCTGGGCGCCGCGAATGGCTGACCCTTGTTCTGCCGCTGTCGGCCGCCGCACTTGTTCTCAAGGCTCTTTTCCTTTTCGCGGTGTCTGACAATATTTTCGTGACCACACTGATCAACGACGAAGTGCATCACTTCAACAGTGCGAAGCAGATCATGACGGAGGGGTTGGTGCGTGACGAAGCGTTTTATTTCGCACCGCTCTACAATTACATTCTCGCATTGTTTTTCACGCTGTTCGGTGAAGACCACTTTGCATTCAAAGGTGTTCAGGTCGTGGCGGGAGCGATCAATGTGGGTGCGGTTTACGTGCTCGCTCGCGTTATTTTCGGTCATCGTCTCGTTGCGGTGATTGCCGCGGTGCTGACGCTGCTGTACGGCATGTTCTATTTTTATGAAGTGCTGCTGCTGAAGACGACGTTTGCGATCCTGCTGACGAACGTGGGTTTGCTGCTGCTGTTTCTGGCCAGTCGTGATAATGCACGCCGATGGAACTGGCTGTGGTTCGCCTCGGGCGTTGTATTCGGGCTGACGTCGCTGCTGCGAGGCAACACGCTGGTGGTCATGCTGTTTGTTCTGTCGGGCGTGCTGGTTCTATGGCGTCTGAAACAGGCGAAGCTGCTGGACGGCTCGCTTCTGGCGGCGGGGTTGCTGCTGGCGATTTCACCGGCGACGGTTCATAACGCAGTGGTTTCGCATGACTTTGTTCTGACGACGTGGCAGGGCGGGACGAATTTATACATCGGTAACCATCCGGGCGCTTCAGGTATTTACGAATCGCTCAATCCGGACAGGCAGGTACCTGACTGGGAACGGGAAGACGCCAGGTCGATTGCCGAGGAAGCAGTCGGCCGGTCGCTGAAGCCCTCCGAGGTTCAGGCATACTGGGTTGTGAAGAGTGTGAAGTTCGCTTTCTCGTCGCCGGTGCGGTTCATCCGGTTAACCTGGAAGAAGTTCCGGCTGTTCCACGGCAATCCGGAGAACGAGGACACGATCGACTACGGGGTGTTTCGTGAGTTGTCGCCGGGTCTGCATGCTGCGTTTCTACCGTTCGGGTTGGTTTCGTCGTTGTCCGCGGTGGGCCTGGTGCTGACATTACCCGATTGGCGCCGGTATCTGCTTGTGTATTTTACACTGGTGGGATTGGTGTTTTCGGTCATCCTATTCTTTATTTTTTCGCGGTACCGGATTCCTGCGGTGTCGCTGCATTTCGTTCTGGCAGCGTACGCTTTGTACCGGATGTGGTATTGGCTGGCGCCTCGGCATATCGGTCGGGCGGCCGTTGTGCTGTGTGCTGTCGGGCTTCTGATGTACGCATCGATGCAGGAGTTGGTGGAAGTCCATCCCGCGGCGACGTACAACAACCTGGCGTTGAAGTACATGGCGAATCGGCGGTTTGAAGAGGCGAAGGTTTATTTCCAGCTTGCCATCGAGTCGGCTCCGCCGACGTTCGGGATGCACAATAACCTTGCTCTGGCGCTCGAGCAGCTCGGTGATTTTGAAGGATCGCTGAAGGAAGCGAAGACAGCGCTCGGGATTCTACGTAACCAGGAGAATCCGCCGTTCAGCCGGGCGGCGCAGGCTCAGTTTGCGGATATTTACAAGTTGATCAACCGGCTGCTGGTCAAGGCCGGTCGACCCGAGGAGGCGGATCAGTTCAATGCATCTTCGAGGCAGTGGCAGCTTGATCGGTTGCTGGATCAGCCGCGTGATGCGGAACGCGATTTCAATATCGGCATGATCCACATGCAGGAGAAGGAATACGATCAGGCGGTTGTGTATTTCGAGTCGGCGTGTGATCAGCAGCCGGATAATCTGGCGATCCTGATGCAGGCGGGTTACGCTTATGTCAAGCTCGATCAGTACGAGAAGGCGTTAGCGTACTACCGTCGTGCGACTGAATTATCGCCTGAAGACCCCTCGCCGATGCACATGACGGGTAACTGTTACTACCAGCTCGGGCAAGTCGGTCAGGCGATGGCGTTCTGGAAGCGTGCGATTGACAGCGGGTCGGCCGACCCGGCGTTGAAGCAGAACTACGAACTGCTCAGACGGCAGATGGAGGGGGATTGATACGATCAGTTGCGGAACAGTTTTCATGGCCAGGAAACAGAGGAACAAGCCGGCGATAGAGCAACCTGAAAAGGAAGCGGTAGCGGTTCATGAGTTGCCCCGGCGTGAACTCATCGTGACGGCGGCGACACTGTTTATTATTGCACTTGTCCTGAAGCTTGGTTTTCTTTACATCGTTCGTGACAATCCGTTTATCGCCGATCTGACCAATGACGAAACGCATCATTTCGAGACGGCGGAGTCGATTATGGCAACCGGCGTGGTTCGTGACGACGCGTTTTATTTCGCGCCGCTTTATCCTTATCTGCTGGCGGGGATATTTTCACTGGCCGGCAAGCATGTGCTGCTGGTGAAGGTGCTGCACGCCCTGGCGGGCAGTGTGAATGTAGTGATGTTATGGCTGCTTGTCCTGACGATTTTCCGTCATCGGTACATGGCGTTGCTTGCGGCGGGAATGGCGATGCTGTACGGCGGTTATTATTTTTTCGAGGTGCTGCTGCTGAAGACGACGTTCGCCGTGCTGCTGACCACGGCCATGATGCTGCTGATCGCCTTGGGTCTTCGCGGCAGGCGTTATGTCTGGTTGTGGCTGGTGGCGGGTGTGGTCTGTGGCGTTACGTGTCTGCTTCGCGGCAATACGCTGCTGGTCGTACCGGTGATTGTATTTGCACTGGTTTACGAATGGCGTAGACAGGTGGTATCGATCTGGTCGCCGGTGCTGTTTGTTGTCGGGCTGGCTGTCGCCATATCACCTGCGACGATTCACAACGCTTACGTGACGGGCGACTTCGTGTTGACCACGTACCAGGGCGGCTCGAACTTTTATATCGGTAATAACGAGGATGCTGACGGCACGTACAAGCCGCTTCGACCGCGTCGTCAGATCCCTGCGATGGAGAAGGAAGACGCAATATCGCTGGCCGAGACGGAAGCAGGCCGGAAGTTGAGCCCGAGTGAGATATCCGGGTACTGGTTCGGCCGATCGATGGCGTATATTGCCGACCGGCCGATGAGCTGGCTGAAGTTGACCGTGATGAAAGTATGGCTGTTTCATGCGAACAATGAGCCGGGCGATACCATCGAGTACAGTGCGTTTCGAGAGCACGAGCGGGTATTGTACGCGGCGTTTCTGCCTTACGGCGTGATTGTATCGCTTGCGGCGGTCGGGTTCGGCCTGACGGTTCGTACCTGGCGCGAGCATCTTATCTGGCAGCTTCTGTTGATTGCGTTTTCAGCGTCGGTGTTCATGTTCTTTATTTTCTCGCGTTACCGCACGCCGGTGGTGGGTTTGTATATTGTTTTCGCATCAAATGCGATATGGCGGATGATTGATTGGGTGATGTTGCGGAAGTGGTCGCAGTTTATCGTTGTACTGGCGATTGTATTGTCGCTGTTCATGTTACTGGCTGCTGATTTCGTTCAGATGCGTCCGGCGGCGTCGTATAACAATCTGGGCGCGAAGTACATCGAGCAGGGCGATTATGAACGAGCGATATTAGAATTTACGACCGCGCTGGAGATGGCGCCGTACAATCTGAACTATCGTCATAATTACGCGAGAGCACTTGAGAAGCTCGGTCGGTACGAAGACGCGTCGGAGCAGTGGCGGCAGGTTCTCGATGGACTTGCCGGTCAGCTTGATAAACGTGGCGAGGACGCCGCGTTGTATGAAGAGTTGCGTGAGACGTGTGATCGGTATATTGGTGCTCTGGAGCAGCTCGGCGATCGCGCCGATACGATCGCCGAGTTGAGTGGCAGAAAGAAGCGTTATGCTGACAGGTTGATCGAGTTGTACGGGAATCAGCCGTCGCTTTCGGAGCGAGACTTCAAGCTGGGCGTTCTGCTGACCGACGCGGGTCGGTATGATCAGGCGTTGGATTACCTGCTTGAAGCGAAGGCGTCTGATCCCGGTAATCCGCGTGTGTTTGTGAAACTCGGGTTGTGTTACGTCGGTCTTGGCAGGCTGGGTGAAGCCGAGGCGGCGTTCAGGAAAGCAGTGGAACTCGATGGCGCTGATGCTGCCGCTTATCAGTTTCTGGGGAATGTCTATTATCTTACCGATAGGGCCGGGGAGGCGCTTGAGTCGTGGGGCAGGGCGATCGAGCTGAAGCCGGATAATCGTGCACTGCGGGAGCAGTATGAGCGGTTGAGCAGTGAACAGCGAAACAGTAACCGATGAAGCGAAGAGCAATGAAGCAAGGGGGACAATCGATTACGGATAGGGATTCTGCATCGGGGGTTGGGGCCGGTATCGGGGTCGGGTTTCGAGGTTGCTGGTTTGTGTGTGTGCGGGTGGGGGCGTGAAGCGGCTTGGGGCTTGAGGCTCGGGGCTTGAGGTGGAGAACAGTAAAGCAGTGGGGGAGTTCAAGGTTGGGGGTGATGCTCTTTTTTCGGTCGGTAGTCAGCACGGGCAAGCT
>CAYRND010000057.1:0-21228 GCA_964425365.1 uncultured Phycisphaeraceae bacterium | reverse complement strand
CTTGGACAATTACCCGAGCCTGAACTTACCCATAGATTCTGCTGAGGAGGCTTAATTTTTTACATATATCATAAGCCATACGAACGTACTCGATGGATACACGATAAACATCAAGATTTTCATGACCAAGTGTCATTACGGCTCCTTCTGACAGGAATAATATTTTTTGATAGTGTTGCCGGCGTTATGTTATCAGGTATACAAGTATTGATAAAGTGTTTTGCGCTGAGGATTGTGCATGAAAATCGACCCCGATCCCGCTCACAACGTCCGTTGTATCCCCGGCAATCGGTTGCTACAGACATGATCCACACAAAACACCATCACCCACCGCTCACCAATTCGGGGTCGGGGTCGGTATCGGGCATCGGGAATCGAATCCCGGGAATCGACCCCGATCCCGACCCCGATCCCGATCCCGCTCACAACGTCCGTTGTATCCCCCCAAAGCTTACAGCCATTGAACAGCCTGTCGTCTCGCGCAGGTAAGTGCGATGGCGATGGCATCAGCGACGTCCGGCGGATTGGGTGGTTCGTTCAGGTTGAACAGCGACTGGATGGCACATTGAATCTGCTCTTTCGATGCGTGGCCGTAGCCGGTGACGGATTTCTTGATCAGGTTCGCCGGCAGCGAAACAACATCGAGTTCCCGGTCCGCCGCGGCAAGAAGAATCACACCGCGAGCATGTGCCATGAGTATCGCGGTTCGGGGGTGCTTGTAGTGCGCGTAGAGTTTTTCTACGGCCATGATCGCGGGGCTGAACTCGTCTATCACCGCGAGCAGGTCGTTATAAAGCTGGTGAAGCCGCCCACCCATGGCGAGTTTGCCGCTGAGTGTGATGACACCGGCTTCCACCAGTGTCGGCTCGATTGTCCCGGCCAACAAGTCGAGCACGGCATAGCCGGTGTTCCTTAGCCCAGGATCAATCCCCAGTATGCGGGTATTCGGCGTCGTCATCACATGGCAGATTAGGGTTTGGCAAGGCAGGGATCAAGCGAAGCCTTCTTCATGGCAATCGATATGCTCGCGGGTTTGTCAGGTTGTGTCGTTCAGAAGTGCGGCGATGGCACTTGGTATTTTGTCATGAACCATATATTGCTGTCCGTGCCGGTGTTTGTTTATGTCAGCGTATCAGCTCGATAATCTTATCCCATACCTGTTCAACGCTGACCTGTGCGATCAGGCGCTGGTCGTTTTTTTCGTTGCGGTAGTTGATCTGTCGATTTCGTGCGGCATCGGGGCGGATGATCAGATGAGGGCTTCGGTACGGCCCGACCCGGTCGGGGTCGGTCGGCCCGTAGACGGCCACGGCGGGTCGGCCGAGTCCGACGGCAATGTGGAGGGCGGCCGAGTCGTTGCAGACCAGCAGGCGGCAGCGGCTGATCAACGCCATCAACCTGCCTACCGTGGTGGTCGGACAGATCACCTGTTCGATCCGTTTCCGGTCGACTTCAGCATTGAGTTGTTCAAGCAGCGGCTGGAGCTGTTCGCGTTCGGCGGGGGATGACAGCACAATCACATGCCGGCCGGCGATCTGCTCGTTCAGCAGCCGGGCCGTGATCTTCGCGTAACGGTCGATCGGCCAGCACTTGCACCGCCACCTCGCAGTCGGCGCGATGCAGCAATACCCGCCGACTTGTTCCTTATCGCCGGCGTTATCGATTCCGTTGTCGGCCAGAAACTGATCCAGCCAGTCGTTGTCGTTTTTGCCGACATACAGCCTGAGATCGACATCAGCGGTCGATCCGTCGGCTTGGATGCCATCGGCTTCGAGCAACCCGAGCATCCGGTCCACAGTGTGCATTCCCGTATCGATGTGATATTTGGTGTTATACGCCAGCCAGGCGCCTTCCCGGGCATTGGCGAAGCCGACCCGCCGGGGCGACCGGGTCAGCCAGGTCAGCAGGCCCGATCGCATCAGGCCCTGGAGATCGTAAACGCGGTGGTAACGGTTGGCTCGCAGCAGTTTAGCAAGCAGCAATCCCTCGCGTGTAGCGGCGACGCTCAGGCCGAACTTGCCCAGCCGGTCACGTGCGAAGGTGACAACACCGTCGAGCATGGGATGATGCTGAACAACGTCGGCGAAGGCTTCGGCCACCAGCCAGTCGATCCGGGCATTCGGGAAAGCCTCCCTCAGTCTTACCAGGGCGGGGACCGTTCGGCTGACGTCGCCCAGTGCGGATGGCCGGATAATCAGTATGTTCGGTTCATCCGTGTGTAACTCGCGGCTGGTCTGCTTGAGAGGTTTTTCTGGCATATCCAGGCTCTACTATAACGGTCATATCGCCGGGGGCTTTGCCGCGACAGTGAATGGCAGCCACTGGATCAGTATACATTGAATAATACAAAGAAGTTATGTCCCCTGTTCCGTGTCGGAAGTCCCGGGGGCCTACCAGCTGGCATCGCCTGTGCCGGTGGCAGGTTTCTAACATCGTGAAATATCAGCTAAGATGTCGTACCGGCAGGACCAGTCGCCACCGTGGCGGCCGTTGCCTATTGAATGTTTGAATCCATCCGCTATGTCCACAGCCATTATTTCCGACATTCACAGTAACCTCGACGCGTTGCAGACGGTCATGTCGGATATCGACAGCCGGGGTGTTTCTCGCGTGGTCTGTGTGGGTGATATCGTCGGCTACGGCCCGAACCCCTGCGAGTGTCTGGACCTGGTCATGACGCGTTGTGAATGGGCGTTGATGGGTAACCACGACTTCGCGGTACTGTACGAGCCGACGAGTTTCAACACCAGCGCCGAGCAGGCCGCCTTCTGGACCCGAAGGCAGTTCGAACTCGAACCCGATGAGGAAAAACGCCGCAAACGATGGCAGTACCTCGGTAACCTGCTGATTCGCAAGGTGGATAAACAAGGTATATGGGTTCACGCTTCGCCGAGACGCCCGATCAATGAATATATCTTTCCCGATGATGTGATTACCTCCCCGATCAAGGTCCAGCAGATTTTCGATCGATTCGATAAACGCTGCATCGTCGGCCACACACACGTGCCGGGTATCTTTACCGATGAACCGGATTTCTATCCACCGGCCGATCTCAACGATGTCTATACCTTTCGCGATGGCGAGAAGTGCGTGATCAACCCCGGGTCGGTCGGCCAGCCCCGCGACCGCGATCCCCGCGCTTCCTATGCCATCATGCACGACGATCGCATCGAGTTTATTCGACTCGAATACAACATCCAGGCCGTCATTGATAAAGTCGCCGCCATACCCGAATTGAGCGATTTTCTCGGCCAGCGGCTGGTTGAAGGACGGTAATCGTTCAGAGTTCAAAATGGCTAAAGCCTGCCAGTTGACCGGCAAGATGTCACATAAACTGCTGTCCGTGACACCGCCGGATGATTGCCGTTATTTCCCAATCTTCAATGGTGAATCTTTACCGCAAGTCAGAGCTCTTCGCTTCACAAACTGTCCATTGCTTCATTGACGTCGTCGAACAGGTGAAAGACGGCGTCGAGTCGGGTGACTTTGAACAGGAAAGCAACGTTCTGCCGGCAGCCGGCGAGTGCAATGCGACCGCGGACGTGTTCCGTCTCCTGAAGCAGTTCAACCAGTGATCCGACGCACGAGGAATCGAGGAACTCGACCTGGCTCATGTCGAATACGATATGCCTGGCATTACTGCAGCGGATACGATCCTGGCAATCGGAAACGAGTTTCTGCATTTCATTGTGTGAAACCTCCTGCAGGTTGATCCTGACCGTAATGATCTGGCCGTCCTGTTCGATTTCCACACCTTGGGCAAGCATGATCACTGTTCCTGTGGTTTGGTTATGCCGATCCCGTTTCAATCATTATCGGAAGAACGTATGTGATAAATAGGATAATTCAGTTGAAGCGGGCAGCATTTATCAGTTCCGGTTTACCTGATTCCTACAGACCCTACAGGTTGTCCTGTAGTAGAATCAGGGCATTTCACTACCGATAATTAACGCCGAATTCACGAATAACGCATTGACGGACAAATTAACTTCTATACAATTCCCTGTGAATCAGGACACTGAGGGGAGTTCGCGTAAATTTGGGTAATTTAGGAAGTTGAGAACGCAAGGTTTTCAGCTTCCAGGACATTCCGGGTTCCGCTATGCATACTTGCTGTATTGCATCCATTACTTGAACAATAGGAATATAGCTATGTACCAGGCTTCTGCATCACACGATCAGTATCGTCGTATCCCGTCGCTGGGCAGGTATTTCACATTCGGGGTGTCGCGATCGATTAATGTGTCCACACACTCCGCACATCGCGATCTCCCCAACCCCCTCATCCCCACCTCCACCCCCCCCCATACTCCAGCCAGGCTGGAGCAACTTGAGCCGCGACATCTGCTCTCGGCCACGTTTATGGTGACCACCGCTCTCGATGTGGTCGATCCCTACGACGGTGAACTGTCGCTACGTGAAGCCATTGTCGAAGCAGCGACGAGCCAGGGACATGACACCATCCAATTCCACCCGTCACTCGATAAAGCCGTGTTGTATCTGGACCGGGCTTCCGGGCAGTTGCTGATCAGTTCAGATATGACCATCGAAGGGCCAGGTAGCGACCGGCTGGTCGTTTACGCTAACGCAAGTGCCGACCAGCCGGGACGGATCATCGCCGTTGAACCGGGTGTGAACGTCAGTCTCATCGGACTGACCTTGTCCGGCGGGTATATGACAGGCGATGAAACGGAAGGCATCGGCGGAGGTATTTACAGCCAGGCCGATCACCTGCTGCTCGATGACGTCCTGATCAACAGTTGCTTCGCCACACATTACGGCGGCGGGGTCAGCCAGCAAGGCGGGGTTATCGAAATTCTAAACAGTAACATCGGCTACAACCACGTGGGTGAGTTGCCGTATACCCAAACGGCGGGAGGTGGCGGATTGTATCTCGATAACACCTCGGCCGTTATCGTCAACAGCCGGATCACCGGTAACCACGTCGAGGCTATGGCGGAAAGCCACGGCGGCGGCATCTGCACGCATGGCGGCTCGCTGCAGGTAACCGGCTCGACAATCGATAACAACGTACTACGTACCGATTTCATCGCCGGCCCGCGGTACGGTTTCGGCGGCGGGCTCTATGGCAGTGCCGCTGCTGACCTTACCGTGACCAACAGTACCGTCAGCAATAACATGAATGAATCGAAACTCGGTGGCGGCGGCGGGATTTTCGCCGCCGGTACACTGATCGTGGTCAACAGTACCGTCACCGCGAACCTGTCACCATGGGAAGGCGGCGGGATCGAATGCCCGGACGCCGTCCTGCATAACACGATCGTCGCCGGTAACCGTCATGGTAATTCATACTATCGCCTTGCATATGAACCGGATGATTTTTCCGGGGGGCAAGGCGATAGTTCTTATAATCTCATCGGAGCTTATATCAGCGGCAACCTTGTAAACGGCGTCAACGGGAACAGAATCGGTACCATACGCTCACCGATCGATCCGCTGCTCGGCGTGCTGGAAGACAACGGCGGCGATACCCCGACTCATCTGCTGTTAACCGGGTCCCCGGCGATCGACGGCGGCAGTGACTCCGCAGCCGTGGACGCCGGCTTGACTACCGATCAGCGAGGCGCCGATCGATTCGTTCGTGATGTCGATATGGGCGCAGTCGAATTGCAGAGCAACGTTGCAGGACCCGTCAATGTTGTCGCATCTGCCGACGACCTTCATGTCATGCTCGAATGGGACGACGGCGGCAGCGACAGGCTGTATAACGTCATTTACCGGTCCGATTCACCCGGCGGTCGCTATGAACGTGTCGCCATCGCGTTCATGACCGATCATGTCGTCGACAGTAACGTTGTCGTCGGTGCGACTTATTCCTATCGCATTACCACGGTGACGACCACCGGCCATCAATCCGACTTCTCGGCGGTAGTGACGACGGGAACAGCCGATCTGTCCGGCAACGTGAAAATGGAAACCGGCACCGACGCCGTGACGGCACTCACAGGTCCTGGCGGGGAGGTCTCAAAAACAACAGAACTTTCAACTGGTACATCGACAGCACATGCGGGTCGGATGCCGGTCGGTATCCACCAACGCTTTGATCGGTTCATAAGCTCAATCGGCCGGTTTCATAATATGACCCGGCTGAGTTTAAACGGTGAAATAGCAGATAAGTCCGGTTTATTCGACGTCTTACAACACAGCCGGGTAGCCCTGGCGGGACCGGCGGGAGGTTAGGGAAATACCCGAAAGGAGGGGTTTGCCGGCTTAAATAACTACTAAGTTGTTGTTATGTAAATTATTATGTAAAACGATCGATTGAATTGCCGGTTGTACTTGTTGAACCGGTACTATATAATGTAAGCCTCTCTCGCAGATTAATATCCCGCCACTTATACAACGGTGATTGTATCGTCGCTGTGGTTCGTTCCCGGCGACAAGGAGTATATCAAAGGGAAGAAATTCATCCGCCATCAGTGTGTTGCTGTATTGCGGGGGTCTTCCGGGTTTTTATTGATCATAAATGCTAGGGGAAAATTATGTGCCTTCATCAAGTATCCAAATGCCTTGGTCATCTCTGTGGTCGAATTAGAAAATTTCATAACGGAATAAAACACCTGAAGCCCGTCCAGGCTGAATATGCCGGTCTGATGATGGAATCGCTCGAACCCAGGCTGATGTTGTCGACTTACATTGTCACCACGAATGTTGATCTGGATATCAATCACGGCGGCGATGTCGGTGTCGTCAGTTTCCGTCAGGCGCTGGATTTTGCCATGATTAATCCGGGCGATGATATTATCCAGTTCGATGCGTCATTGGCCGGGACAACCATCGATCTCAATCCGGTTCTCGGCACGATTCTCATTGACTCGAACGTCGATATCCAGGGTGTCGAAGGTCTGACGCTCGCGGGACCCGGCAATGTCACCGGCTGGCGGATCATGGAAACGGCCGCCGACCTGACGGTGTCCATCAGCGACCTGACGATCACCGGCGGGTTCACGCTGAATAACGGTGCCGGTATCTATCAGAACGGCGGCTCGCTCACGCTCGAACGCGTACGCGTGATCGATAACCATGCAGGTGATTTTTCAGAAGCTATGCCGGATAACGAAAATAACGGCGGCGGGATTTTCAGTAACGGTTCGCTTTCGCTCATCGATTGCCTGGTCGCTGATAACAGCGCCGAGGGAATGTCCTATGCAAGAGGTGGGGGGATCTACTCGACCACAGGGTCACTCTCCATTACCGGGTCCGCTATCGTCGATAACCGCATCGAAACGGATTACGCAGGCGGCGAACGCATCGGGGTGGGGGGCGGCATCTACTTTAACGGCACATCCTTTTCAATGACGAACTCGACTTTATCGAGCAACGTCGCGGATGTGAAAGCAGGTTACGGCGGCGGACTGGCGATGGCGGCCACAACGTCTGCCACCATGGTGAATGCAACCGTTACGGCGAATCATATCGCCCTGAAAGGTAACCCCCAGTTCGGCGGCGGCTGCGGTATCTACGGTAACGGGTTACTCTTGCACAATACCATCGTCGCGGGCAATACATGGAACCAGTACGCCACAATGACCGGCATCGACGTAAACGGTAATTTCAATACCGCCAGCTCGCATAACCTGATCGGCGAGATCGACGGCTCGACCGGTCTGGACACCCCCGGCAATGACAATCTCAGCGGTACCGCCGCCTCGCCACTGGATGCCATGCTCGGAACGCTGGTATACAACGGCGGCCTGACGCCGACACATTCACTGCTGGTCGGCTCACCCGCTATCGAGGCTGGCGATAACGCTCAGGCTACCGCCGCAGGACTCACAAGCGATCAACGCGGTATGGACCGCATGCGAGACGGCGACGACGATACCACCGCCACCGTCGATATCGGCGCATTCGAAAACGCTCCGTATACCATTACCCAGTCCGTCTTTCAGCCGGTGATCGATGCAAACGCATCCGATTCACTCTGGACGTCCACCGACGCCATGACCGTCGACCAGGTCATCTGGGGTACGGTCGATAATGACAACGACCTGTCCGCCACATGGAAGGCTCGATACGACAATGTCAATCTCTACTTCCTCGTCGAAGTCACCGACGACGTGATCGTGAACGACTCGGGTGCGGACTGGTGGCAGGATGATTCTATTGAAATTTATATCGACGCCGATTTCTCACACGGTACGTCGTACGACGGTGTGAATGATTTTCAGTATGGATTCCGTGTTAATGACAGTACCATTCATCTGGGTGATTACTCGGCAACGGAAACGGATGGCATCGTTTTCAATACCACCACCGGCGGATCGGGTTACGTGTTTGAAGCTTCAATACCATGGGAGACCATCGGGGTGGATGTGCTGCCGGAACCGTCGTGGCGCATCGGCCTGGATGTCCATGTGAACGACGATGACGATGGCGGTATACGCGACGGTAAGAAATCATGGTACGGCAACGACATGGCACATATCGATCCGTCCCTGTTCGCCGAAGTCGAAATGGCGTCCGATCCCGCTTTACCTGTGTATGACCTTGTCATCTCAACGGCGACGGATGAATTCGACGACGATTTCAGCGACGGTGATCTGTCGATGCGAGAGGCCGTGGCAATCGCCTCGCTGCTAGCCGGCAAGGAAACTATTACTTTCAAGTCATCGTTGAACGGCTCAACGATCACATACGATCCGTCTCTCGGGTATATCAGCGCTCGGGGTGATTTCCATCTACAGGGCCCGGGCATGGACCTGCTGACCGTCGATGTGAATGATCAATATCATATGATGGAAGTCCGCAGGGCATCCGATGTGACCGTCTCAGGTATGGCCATTACCAATGGGCAGGCAAGTTATCCCAGCGGTTCCGAACATGATAACGGAGCCGGGTTCATGATGGTTTCGTGCAAGCTGACACTCGATTCGGTTTCAATCACAGACTGCCACGCCGATATCGACGGCGGTGCCGTGTTCAACCAGAGCGGGTACCTCTATGTCTATGATTCCATCATCACCGATAATTCCTGTGTCCACTACGGCGGTGGAATATTCAGCAATTACACGGCACATATTTACAATACAGTTTTTACCGGTAACACCTCGATGGACGGCGGTGGATTGTGGTCGTCGCATGAACTGATTGTCGAAGACAGCCTGATTTCCGGTAATACCACAACCGATACCGGCGGCGGCGGGATATGGGTTTCCACCAACGCCGATATTACAATCACCCGTTCCACGGTCATCAATAACATCGGCGCTTACGCCGGCGGTGGAATTCATAATAACGGCGCTTTACTCACACTCTCCGATTGCACCATTGCGGGAAATACCGCCGTTAAGGGCGGCGGCATCTACCACGCCGCTAATGTGCCCGCCAGTTACATCGTGATGACCAATATGACCATTACTGATAACGTCGCCGATAAGGACGACGCCGGTACCGGTAGCGGTGGCGGCGTCTATGACCGCGCTTATGCCTATGACAATACCGTGACCATGCATAACTCACTCGTCGCCGGTAATGTCACAGGCATCGCCGCTCCGGTCGATGACGACGTTTACGGAAACTTCAATACCGCCAGCTCAGGTAACCTGATCGGTGTGATCGACGGGTCGACCGGACTGGATACCCCGGGCAACCAGAATATATCAGGTACGTTGCTCTCGCCGCTCGATCCGAAACTTGAACCGCTGGCCGACAACGGCGGACCGACGCAGACCTACGCACTTATGACCGACAGCCCCGCTATCGACGCAGGTGTAAACGCCATGGCAGAGGCCGCCGGCCTGACAAGAGACCAGCGGAAAGGCCCGAGACTGCAGGACGGCGAACTGAACGGAACCGCTACCGTCGATATCGGGGCATACGAACTGAATGCCCGCCCCGTCGCGAAAACACATACCACGCCCGTTATCGATGGTACGATCGATGCTCTCTGGAATGATGTGACAGCCGAGGATATCGATATCCTCATCGAGGGAACCGTCGATAACGCCGCCGATCTGTCCGGCTCGTGGCGGGCACGATGGGATGATGACAATATCTACTACCTCGTCGAAGTGACGGACGATATTCTTTACGCCGAAGCACCGACCGATCCGTGGTTTGATGATATGGTCGAAATCTTCATCGATGCGGATGACTCACACGGCCTGTTCTACGACGGTATCAATGACCACCAGTTCGGGTTCCGCTACGATGCAACAACCCCGACACTGCACGTGGGTGAATTCTCCGCCAACGGCTCCGCTGGTATCACCTTCGCCATGGTCGCCGTCACCGGCGGATACGTGCTGGAGGCTTCGATACCTTGGACGACACTCGGAGTCGAACCCTCGTTGAACCATTTCATCGGTACCGATATCCACCTGGTCGATGACGACGACGGCGGATTCCGCGATGCCAAGCTGGCGTGGAACTCTTTCGATGGCAGTACACACTTCATAACCGACCGTTTCGGTGAAGTGCAACTGATCGCTGATCCGACCGGCGTCGATGTGCCGGTGATCCATACCGTTACCCCCGGCGATGCCCAGGTGGCACTCGCCTGGAACGCCGCCGATCCGGATGCACTCTATTACAAACTCTATAAGGCAACCGCCATCGGCGGACCCTATTCAGTCGCGGCTGTATCCTTCGGCGGAACGAATATCACCGACTTCCAGGTCTATAACGACACGACTTACTATTACCGGCTCAGTACCGTGACCATCACCGGCGAGGAATCGGATTTGTCTGATATCGTCTCGGCTACACCCACCGCAGGCGGAGAAGCAACGCCGGTCATGCCCGAAACGCAAAGCACCGGCGATGTAGAACCCGATCATGATCAGGCCGGGGCCACGGATTCTGATGAACCGGCCGGAAAACAGGTCAACGCCGTTAAACCAGGTAAAATCGCAGTGAAACTGGCTAAGTTGACTCTGGCGAAAGCACAGCTTAACTGGGGAACCATCCAGCGACAGAACCTGGTGGCTCACCATCAGAACAGCCTGGACCCGACCGGCTCACCCTTTGATATCTTCACCGCTTATAGAAATTAGTCCGGAATACCCGGATCGTTCATAAATCAACAGCAATCACCGACCGCCGCCATGCCGGCCGAGCAAGCAGGCTGACCAGTGATATCCTCCCTTCAAACAGGGATAGGGATATTCCCTTGTCTACTTGTGGTTGTCGTGGTTTTGTGGTAAACTGATACCATCATATTTCTGAATTATCGTCGGATCGAATGGCATCGTCATCATACAGGGCAAGGATAAAGAACTAACAAATCAGACATCGTTCCGCTGGAAACCCCCGAGGGTGTTCTGGTTTTTCAGGGCAGTATATGTTGAATGTCATGTGAGGGAAGTTACTTCATCCAACCAACACAAAACAGAAGAACTGGAGGAGCTATGATCAGCATGTCTGTGATCAGTAGAGTACTGGATGGTTATCGCCATGCGCGCCATTCGTGGTCGCAACGTGAACGGGTGGCCGACCCGTCGGCGTCGGCTCATCTCGAACCGCTCGAACCCCGCCTGATGCTTGCCGCCGATGCCGTGGTCAGTATGGTCGCCACCGCGCCGGTGATCGACGGCGTGACGGACGCGGCGTGGGACAGCGCCGTCGCACAGTCACTCGATCTGTCCACCATCGGCAGCAGCAACGTCGCAGCCGAATGGAAATCCGTATGGGACGCCGACAACCTGTATGTCATGGTCACCGTCACCGATGACGACCTGACGCACGATGATGACCCCGCCGGCTGGTGGTGGGAAGATGACGCCGTGGAAATTTTCATCGACGGCGATAACAGTAAAGGTACTGCCTACGACGGGATCGACGATTTCCAGTTCGGGTTCCGTTGGAATGACCCCGGGGTGGTCTACCTCGGCCAGAATTCCGTGCAGGACAGCACCGGCATCGTCTATGCCATGCAGGATACCGTGGACGGTTACGTGATCGAAGTGGCTATGCCGTGGACCACGTTGATCGGCTCGACCCCGTCGGCCGGTACGGAGCTCGGGTTTGAAACACAGGTCGATGACGATGAAAACGGCGGCATGCGAGACGCACAGATCGCATGGCACGCGACCGATGAACTGGCTTGGACCCGGCCTGACCGGTTCGGGACCATTGAACTCGCGTCCGATATCACCAACCAGCCCGTGCTCGCCGGGATCGAATCCGCCACACTCGTCTATACCGAAGGCGATGGTAACGTCGATATTACCGACGCCGTTACCGTTACCGATCCCGATGATACGCATATCGAAAACGCTGTGATACAGATCGTCGGTAATTACCAGAGCGGCGAAGATACGCTCGCTTTCACCAATACCGCCGATATCACGGGTTCGTGGAACAGCACAACAGGTAGCCTGACACTCACCGGCAGCGATACACTGGCCAATTACCAGGACGCGCTGCGGAATGTCTCATACAGTAATACCTCCGGCGATCCCATTACCTTAACGCGGACGATCGCCTTCAAGGTCAATGACGGCGATAACGACTCCAATACCGTCAGCCGTGATCTCGATGTGATCTCAGTCAACGTCGCACCGGTGAATGCCGTGCCCGGCGATCAGACGACCAGCCAGGATACGACGATCGTATTCTCGTCAGCCACCGGCAACCCGATCGCCGTGAGTGATGCCGACGCCGGTGCCGAACCCGTTCGCGTTACTCTCACCGCCGCCAATGGGACAATGACGCTCGCCGGGTTGACCGGCTTGACGTTTAACACCGGCGATGGGACCGCCGACGCCGTAATGACCTTCACAGGATCGATTACCGATATCAACAGCGCGCTCGATGGACTACAGTTCGCACCGACACCCGGTTACACCGGCGACGCGTCGATCGAAATCGTCACGAACGATCAGGGTAACACCGGCTCGGCTATTTCCGATACCATCGACGCGACTCAGGATACTTGGGTGGATTCCAGTGCCGCCACAGCGAACTATGACGCCAATATTGACCTCGGTGTGGAAACCGGTACGCGGAACCGGATATCCTACCTCGATTTCACAATCAGTGGCTACGCAGGACGCATAATTACCAGTGCGACACTCGAACTGACCGAACGTGACGGATCAAGCGAATCGGATGCCGATTTCGACGTTCGAGAAATAACCAGTGCCTGGGATGAAACGACCGTTACGTGGAATACCAGACCCACACACGGGACATCGGCACTCGGTAGTTATACCGATGGTTTGACCACCAATGAAGAAACGATCGAAATCGCACTGGACGAAACACATTTCAGCGGCGATGGAACCTACGGCCTGGCGCTGGTCGCGACGGTGTCGGGTAACGATCATAAGTTCTACAGCGAAAACGGGGCTGCCCCGCCTCAACTGGTGCTCACATACCTCGAAACCGAAACCGATACGGATACCGTCAACATCAGTGTGACAGGCGAAACGCTGCAAGCGCCGGCCAACCTCGCCGCGACGCCGGGTGATGCACGGATTACACTCACGTGGGATGCGAATCCCGAACCATCGGTACTCTACTACAAAGTGTTCAAGTCGATAGCCGGCGGGCCGTATTCACTCGCCGCCGTTTCATTCGGCGGTACGAATATCATCGACTCGCAGGTCTATAACGACACCAGCTACAGCTACTACCTCACAGCGGTTGACCAATACGGCGATGAATCAGCGGCGTCCGACATCGTCACCGTAACACCCGCGGCATCCGAACTGGCGCCCGTCGTTCAGGTAACCGGGGAAACCAACAATGAGCAGGCCCGCGAAAGTACAGATGCCACGCCGATACAGTCACGCGCAGTCGAACGCCTGAAACTGATACTCGAAAACCAGACCGTCAGACACATGACCGCACGAACGAAAATCGGCCAGGCCATGTTCCGCCTTCAGAATATGCTCGGTAGCAATGATAACGACCTCGGCCGGCCTTTCGATATATTCAACCTGTAATCACCCGTAATTCAGAACAACATCGCACCAACAAAACCCCATCGATGGCATTGAACCCGACCACAGGTCGGGTTCAATGGCTTCGGTGGGGTACCAGATGATTTCCGTAATATCATTAAAACCATCCTCGCAATCCGTTGCCCCATAAAATCTCTTCTGACTTCCATAGACTTGTCAGTGCAAGCAAGAAAAAACACTTGACAGGCTTTATTTGCACGCTACAATGGGGGCATACAGATTCATTAAGCTTGCATCTATCAGAGAAAGATAAAAACTCATTCAGACTGTTTTAAACAACGTATTATTCAGAGGGATTAACTTTTATTAACCGAGGGATTCAAGGGATTACCCCTTCTATTCTGACAGCTAGGGAGAAATGAACAATGAAAATGTATGAAACCGCCATATCGGGATTGCGCGATCTTTGCCGCCGTATCCGCCGGCGCCAGTCGGGTTGGTTCGATCTCGCATCGGCAGGTGAGCATGGCCGGCATCGCCCGACCATGGAACCGCTCGAACCGCGTGTTATGCTCAGCGCCGATCCGCTGTTCAACGCTTCCCCGGTCCTCCACCCCGCCGGCTGGGATAACAGCTTCGTTTACCCCGCACCGCATGTCGAGCAGACAGGGTTAAACCAACCGTCAGAAGAACATCAGCAGTGGATGCACGATAACCTGATCGTCACGCAACAGGTTCAACTCAACGAACTCGGATTGCAGCGAGTCAACAACGCCCGTATCGCCGATGGACTCGAACCCCTGACCGAAAATGATCTCACAGTCAGTGAGTGGGGCGGAGGGATGATCGGTATGACACAAACCGAGCTCGATCACCTCGAAGCAGCAGGCGGACAGGTCGCTGATACCCAGCTTACCGCACCGCTCAACTTCAACCTGCCGGATGCCGTCGATAACAGCCAGACCGACTGGTTCCCCGAAATCGGCGATCAGATCGGCGGGTCTTGCGGCAGCTTCTCGTCAACCTACTACATGGCGACCTACATGACCGCCATGGCCAGAGGATTGACAGTGACCGATACCTACGGCGACAACATTCCCGAATATGTATTCAGTACCAAGTGGACGTATAACATGCTCAACGGTATGGACGAAGGCGGCTCGGGACCGACTGAGGCCTATCGGCTCTTTATCGATCACGGCGTCGTCTCGCTCGCCGACCTGCCTTACGACAGTAACCTCAACGAATGGGTCTATGACGATCCTGACATGTGGCGAAACGCCCTGCGCAACCGCATGGACCAGGCCGGCTTCCTCGGTGGTGTCCATACCGATACCGGACTCGATACACTCAAGCTCGGACTGACCAACGGATTCATCTTCAATTACGGTGATTACATTTCCAGCTATATCGATGTCAACGTTTCTGATGACCCGGCAACAGCCGAGGATGACGCTTACGCGGGCCAGCAGGTCTATTACGCCGTCAACGGTACCGACGGAAGCCATGCGATCACCATCGTCGGTTACAACGACAATATCTGGACGGATATCAATCAGAACAGTACAGTCGACAGCGGCGAAAAAGGCGCACTACTCGTCGCTAATTCGTGGGATGTCTATAACCATAACGATGGATTCTTCTGGCTGGCTTACGATGCACTGCGTGAACAGACGGCCGTGGACGGATGGACGCCCGAGGCTAACCGCCGGGCCGCAGTGACCGAAGGCGAGGTCTACTGGGTCACCGCACGTGAATCCTATATCCCCCAACTCGTCGCCGAGTTCACCGTAAACCATCCACAAAGACAGGACCTCGATCTCCAGCTCGCTATCGATGATACCGCAGGCAATACGATCGACACCTGGCTGCCGTCGTGGAATGAAGACTTCTGGGGTGGACCACGCGGCTTCGATGGACTCGATTACAGCGGTGATCCCGCATCAGCGCCGGATGGTACGTTCGTGCTCGATTTTACCGATCTCGATGTCCAGCCCGGAACGACACTGCGATATAAAATGGGCGTGAATGACAGTTCCTCATCCTGGGGCGATGCCGTACTCAAGTCATTCAAACTGACCGATGCACACGGTAAGGTGCTTGACCAGGCGCCAAGCAGCGGCGACGGTAGCGTACCCGTGACCGACACCGGCGGGGCGAATACCTACGAATTCGCTTGGATCGAAACCGCGTTGAACGAACTGGTTACACAGGCGGCTATCAAACAGACCCCCGTCGCTCCGGTGATCGACCAGACGGTCGACGCAGCATGGGATGAAGCGAACCTGCTTACCGTCGCCAATATCAACAGCGGGACCGTTTCTGGTGACAGCGACCTGTCCGCAACGTGGCAGGCACTGTGGGATAGTGATTACCTCTACTTCCTCGTCGATGTGACCGACGACATCGCCCAAACCGATTCCGGCTCGGCTTGGTGGGATGACGACTGTATCGAATTATTCATCGATGTCGATAACAGTAAACTCTCAAGCTACGACGGCGTCAACGATTTCCAACTCGGCTTCCGACGTAATGACGCCACCTCATACGTCGGTACCTATTCCGCACCTGTCTCGGGTGTGGTCCATAGCTTCACCGATACCGGCGGGGCGAACTACCGCCTCGAAGTGGCCGTGCCCTGGCAGTCGCTGGGACTGATTCCCGCGGCCAATGCAATGCTCGGACTCGATGTACAGGTCGGTGACGATGACGACGGCGGTGGACGCGATGGGAAGCGGGCATGGTACGGGACAAACGATAACGCTTGGCTGGACCCCAGCCTGTTCGGGACCATCCGGCTCACCGAACAACAGCCCGATTTGATCCCGCTACAAGTTACAGTGATCGACGATGAACTCGACGGCGACTTCAGCCCCGCCGACCTCTCTCTACGAGAAGCTATCTACCTCGCCGATCTGTACGCCGGCGATGATAACATCACCTTCAACGCTTCTCTCGCCGGACAGAACATCCAGCTCGATCCGTGGCTGGGCGGTATCATACTCAACAGTAATGTATCCATTACCGGAAGTACTACCGATCTGATTACCATCGATGCGCTCGGAATGGGTGATCACGTCATAAACGTCATGCCCGGTGTCAATGCCACGCTGACGGGCCTGAAGATCACCGGCGGTTATGCAACAGGTTTCGGCGGCGGGATCTGTAACCAGGGCTCGCTTACCGTCGATACCTGCGATATTACCGGTAACGCATGCAATACAAACAGTATTGAGGGCTATGGCGGCGGAATATATTCAACCGGTGAGTTGACCGTCTTGAATTCAACCATTACCGATAACCTGGCAAGATCAAACGCCGCTGTCTATATCGCCACGGGTAATACCAACCCGACCACATTGATCAACTCAACGATCTCCGGCAATATCGCCACCTTCGGCCGGGGCGGTATCACCACTTATTCCAGCCCCATGCTGCTACGCAACTGCACCATTGTCAATAACGGGAACCTGAGTAGCTCCAATCAGGTCGGCGGCGGATGCTATATCGGTTCTTCGCCCGATGTGCAGATATATAACACCATCATCGCCGGGAACTGGTATACCCAGGACGGACAGCAGATTATGGACGATGTATACGGTACGTTTAATTCAAACAGCTCGTACAACCTGATCGGCGTAATCGATGGCTCGACGGGCCTGGACCATGCGGCTACGCAGTACGGAACAGGGGACTCTCCGCTCGATGCCATGATCAGCCCGCTCGGGGACTACGGCGGACCCGTGCCCACACATGCATTACGCAGTACCAGCACAGCCATCGACAGCGGTAGTAACTCACTCGCACTCGATGAACAGGGTGGCCCGCTCATAACTGACCAGCGAGGTGGCGGTTTCAATCGCATCGTTGATTCAACAGTTGATATCGGCGCCGTTGAAATGGATATCGCAGCATTGCCTGATCCACCAACCAGCCTCGCGGCGACGGCATACGAAGACCATGTCGATCTGACCTGGCAGGACCCCGCACCCGTTGCAGATTACTATTACCTCTATCGCAGTGAGCAGGCCGGCGATCCGTCGCCCGTGCTCATCGCTGCGGATATCAATTCACTGAACTATACGGATAATAACGTCTGTGTCGGCGTATGGTATTACTACTCCGTAACCGCCGTTGACAGCACGGTCGGTGAATCCGATTACAGCGTCGAAGTCGCCGCCAAACCACGCGATGCCGTGGCACCCGCCGCGCCGACCGGGCTGGTCGCCGTCGCAGGTGACGGCGGCGTCGGACTCGATTGGAACGATAACACCGATTCAGATCTGGCTTACTACAACGTCTACCGGTCACTGACCCCGGGTGATCCCGACCCACAGCTTATCGACGGTGTACTTGCCGACAGCCGATACGTTGATCGGACCGCGACCAACGGCGTGACGTGGTATTACACCGTCACCGCCGTGGATACCTCGGATAACGAATCCAATCCGTCCACACAAGTCAGTGCCACACCCGCTACGATCAACCTGACCGTCGATACCGCTATCGATGAATATGACTATGACTACTCAACAGGTGACTTCAGCCTGCGCGAGGCAATCTACATCGCAAGTATCAGCGCCAATAACACCGTACTGTTCGATCCAGCAATCAGTGGTAATCCGATCGTGCTCGATCAGACGCTCGGACAGCTCGAAATCAACGACGTGGTCAATATCCAGGGCCTCACAGCAGGTAATATCACCATCGATGGTAATGCATTGGTCCGCGTGGTCTTTGTCAGACCCGGTGCTGATGTCTCGATCAGCCACGTCACCATTACCAACGGGTCCGTAACCGATGCCGGCGGCGGTGGAATTTACAACGCCGGATCACTCACGCTCGATAACGTTCTGGTCTCAAATAACGACGCCTATGACAGCAACGGCGGTGGAATCTATAACTCAGGATCACTTGATATCCTCTATTCCTCTATTACCGGTAACTACGCCGGCGATCCGTCGGATTACCATAGCGGGTACACCGGCGGTGGAATCCATAATGCCGGCTCGCTCACCGTCTCTTATACCAATATCAACTCGAATACCGCCGATCCGGATTACCATATCTATCAATACTACGGTGGTGGCGGTGGTGGCGGGATCTACCACACCGGCGATGGCGATTTGATTATCAGCCATTCACTCATCAGTGACAATAATACCGCCTATGGCGGCGGCGTTTCAGTTAACTACGCGGCGAATGGTACGATTACACTTCAGAATACAACCATTTCAGGGAATACCGCCGTGTTCTCCGGCGGCGGCGTACGGTGCACCGCACCGGCGACCTTGGTCAACTGCACCGTTACCAAAAATGAAATAAGCGTACAGCCGCCCTACGGCCCGACGTCAGGCGCCGGACTGAACGCCGATGATGATGTCATTCTCTACAACACTATCATCGCGGATAACCTCATGAACGTCTCCTCGCCTTACCTCCAGGATATCTATGGCACGGTTCATGCAAGCAGCGAAAACAACCTGATCGGAACCGATTCATACAGCGGTGGACTCACCAATGGCGCCAACGGTAATATCGTCGGCGTTACCGACCTGTCATGGCTCGAAAGCCTCGCCGATAACGGCGGAACCACCATGACACATGCCATTACTCTCACCAGCCCCGCTGCCGACGCCGGTAGTGATGCTCACGCGAGCGCTGCGGGAATCACAACCGACCAGCGAGGCGGCCTGCATGACCGTATGGTCCGCTCTGTCGATATCGGCGCGTTCGAGAACCAGTTGCCCCTCTCCCCGATCAACCTGGCCGCTCTCCCCGGTGATGCACGCGTTGACCTGAGCTGGAGCCTCGGGACCGAACCGAATGTGCTGTATTACAAACTGTACCGATCAAATACGCCCGGCGGACCACATGCACTTGTTGCCGTCTCATTCGGAGGTGACAATATCACCGATTTCAGCGTGTACAACGATACGACGTATTACTATCAATTGTCAGCCGTCAATAACCTCGGCGATGAATCCGACGTTGCCACGGAAGTCAGCGCAACACCCACCGCGACAGCGCCCGAACTGCCGCCCTCCCGGCCGACGTTCGAACTGACCGCGGCCGATCATGACAATAGCGCCATACAACCCGACAGGCAACGGCTCATCGCCAGAATGACAAAACCATCCATCCTGAAGAAATGGCTCGCCGCTCAAAAACGACTCGACCTGACCACAAAACACGATCCCAACCTTAAACTGTAAACACAGGATGAGCTTCAAACCTTCACCCGAAGTGCATCCCAACCGACAAGCCACCTATCGCCCCCGCGGGCATCCGACCCCCAACGGATGCCCGCTGTTTCAATATCACCTGTACCCTTCATAATGCCTCAATGTGGACTGCTTTGCATTCGATTCATCGGATTCTCATACTCACCAAGCCGGCCCGGTAAGCCCCATATCCACTTGCCACTCGACGCAAATCCGATACGGAACGACTCAACACCAAGGCCCTCTTTCAACTTCCGTAACGCATTCGCCGTTACACCCATCTGCTGCGCCGATGCGATCACCTCGATCGCATCTCGAGGACCGTCCTGCAACTGGCCCAGCAGCCAGCCCTCAAGACCGTTCACCAGTCGGTCCTCGCGGGCCTTGTTACCCCCGATCAGCTCGTCAAGATCGATATCAAAAAGCTCGTCTTCCCACTTCACTACAACGCCGCCGTCACCGGCTCCCTCAAGCCGGTACGCCAACCCGCGATTCTCACAGCTCAAATTATTCTTCACCGGAACAACCACTCGCCTGCCGTCAGCATACGGGTCCGACATGACCATCAGCACCGACCGGGACGCCGCCGTAAACCCGAGCGAACCGATCGCACGGTACAGCAGCCTGCTCTGACGCTGTCCGCCCGAACCGCCGATACCGCTTTCACCCTTGTTCAAATGCGTCACCGCCAACACCGACACATCATACTCGCCCGCTAGATGCGCCAGGTTCAGAAGCAGGTTCAACACATCCTTGTTTCGATTGCCGTCTACCTTACCCATGAACGCCACCACCGGGTCGATTACCAGCAGCTTCACCTCCGGCCGATCAATAAACACCCGCTCCAACTCCGCCAGATCACGGCCCAGATCAAACACACGCCCACGACGCCGGGGACGCCCCACAACGGTACCACACCCTTCACCACCATCACAACCATCAAATCGAAAACCCTCCATCAACACCACACGATCGCCATCAGCACCCATCGCACTAAGACGAGGAACCACCGTATCACACAAATCGTCCTCGGCCGTCAACACCACCACCGACCCCATAGGTGTTAAGCTAAGTGCCCCATTCCTGACTTCCGCGTTGGTCTGAGAATCCACCGTAAGTCCTTATTTGACAAG
>CAYRND010000056.1:0-21572 GCA_964425365.1 uncultured Phycisphaeraceae bacterium | reverse complement strand
AAAGTGCGTACCGGTTACGATGATTCGGTTGATGCCTATCGGAAGTTCATCCGGATTTTTGAAAGTGCGATCGAACTGGGATATGACGGCGCTACGGTTCACGGCCGAACAGTGCGACAGGCGTACCATGGCCGGGCGGACTGGCGGGTGTTGAAGCAGCTGGTGGATACCTACGGCCGCGAGGGTGTTCGGTTCGGGAATGGCAGGAAATTCATCATCGGCGGGTCGGGTGATATTCATCAGGTTACCGATATCTTTCAGATGCTCCGGCAGACGCAGGTGGACTGGGTCAGTGTCGCTCGTGGTTGTGTGGGTAATCCCTGGCTGTTCCGGAATGCACATGATTATCTACATGGCGATTGGTCGGCCGCATGGCGCAAACCGACTATCGCGGCCCAGCGCAGGGTGCTGGCGGAGCATTTCCAGTGGAGTTGTCAGACGCACGGTGCGCGTAAAGCGTCGCGTATGATGCGAAAATTCGGTATCCGCTACGCCGTATTATATACCGAAGCGGAAGCGGTCAGGCAGGCCTTTATCGCCGCGCGGTCACCTGTCGAGTGGCAGAGTGTGTTCGATCGTTTTTATACGTAGTTGATCGGTTATCAGGTCGAATCACTGCCACTTGTTGAATACATTCCGCAGGTAATGAAAGTCCATCTGATCGAGCGGCACGCCGTTGATTCCGATGATATTGCTGAACTGGAAGCGTGCATTGCTGGATTCGGTGATCTGGAAGTATTTTTCCCAGTTGTATTTCTCTTCGACGAAATCCATACTCAGAATATTGCCGGGGCAGAAGTTTCTGATCATCTTACCGCGTTCGAGGTGCTGGTATTGCGTGCCGGTGACGTCGTACGTCCGGATCAGGTCCTGGCATGCGATGAACCAGGGATGGATGGAGATTCCGATCATGCAGGCATCGGGCTTATGCGATTTCATCTGGTCATAGATGAGTTTGATGGTGTTGTAGGTGAACCGTTCTTCGCCTCGCCAGGTGCGATCGTGTATCAGGTGTTCCGGATAGATTTTACCGGCGAAATAATCGAGCTTGATACCGTCTGCGTTGCAGCATCCCGGCTCGGTGCTGAAAAGCCGCTGCATGGTGGGGATGACGTAGCTCTGCTGGACATCGGGATGTGAGAAGTCGATACAGGGTTTCGGGTATCGATCGATGGGTTGCCCGCCGTTGATCAGATGTTTCGTATTCTTCGTGATGGCGGCGTCTTCGTCGACCATGAAGACCGACATCCAGAGAATCGCCTTGAGACCGGCGTCGTGGATCATGTCGACAGTAGATCGCATATCGGGGAACTGCTCCGGGTCGGGTTCCCACTGGCCGCGAGCGGGGAACCACTTGCAGTCCAGAATGATACTGCCGAACGGGAGTTTCTCGCGTCGGATGATATCGAGTACCTGTTCGACCATCTGATGATCGAGAATACGGTAGCGATCGCCCGCGGTTTTCTTTTCACCTTCAGTGGCCGCTTTCTTCTTGCCGGTCCAGCCGTCGGTTTTATGCAGGTGGCTGTAGGTATGCGATGCGAGATACCCCTGGTCCTGCCAGGTGCAGTAGATCGGTCGAAGCCACCAGTGCGGAACGTCTCGGAGGCTGCGGCGGGGGATCATTTCATCTTCGATCAGCAGGTCGATGTAATGCCGTACACTGGACCAGATATCGCCGTAGTAGTCGACCCACATGTACATGCGTGAGCAGACGACCTGTTCGCCGGCATGGATCGGATAGCCGGTTTTGCCGCCGTAGTCGAGGTACATGTGATGCAGGTGATACTGGCCGATCTGTGTATCGAGTCCGTAGGCATTGGGCAGATCGCGTGCGCCGATACAGAACATGGCCTCGTCACGTTCGAAGAGGATGAATGACGGATGCGGCGCGAACTGCCAGTCGTAGGAATAGGTACTGAATGAAGTGGGGCGATTCCACATTTCTGCGATTTCGTCGGGTACGCTGGGTGGATGCGGCTCGGGTGTACTCGGCACGCGCGGGCCCGTGACGATGTTATAGGTGTCGTAAGCCGATGCCCTGCCATGTCGGCTTCGAAAGTGATGGGCGTTGTAGAGGTCCATGTGCGTACCCGGCTGAAACAGATGCCACCGGCTGAGCACGGCGTCCTGTTTCACACTGCACTGGCCGGCGATTTCGTAATGCTCCTCATAGCAGGTGAGTGTGATGGTCAGTTGATCCGCCGGAGGATTGCTCGATTTGCATATGATTTTTACTCGCACCGGGCCGGCCTCGGCGTCTTCGGTCTCGAAGCGGTCAAATTGCCAGTCGATCGACTGGCCGTGGAATTCAGGCCGGTAGATGACCGGCGATGGGCAATCGACCATATGGGCATTGATACGGGGATGAATGAGTTTGAAACGTTCGGGATCGAGATGGATCGCGTAATAGAAGGTCCATACCGTAATCGTATCGCCGGTTTTTGTGAGTTTCATGGTGTTCCTCTTTTATCTGGTAGATCAACATCGTTCGTTTCGCGGTGGTGCAATTGAGAGTGAAGGCACTTCAATCCCCTCGCATTACGGAAGAAGACCTTATACAAAACCACCTTTGTTTTGTCTATTGCGATCGCGTTTGTTTCTCCATATTTTGTCGAAGTTTACATGTGATTTATGGTCCGGCTGTTATAAGTGAATACGGTTTTTCGGTCAGGGCAATCCGCTTGATAGTTGAATGCTGGTTTACAGGATTCAGTGGCAAACCAGAAGATTACCGTCAGGTTGTATACGGATTCCGAATAACACATGACCGTGGAGCAATGGTTGATTTCGGTATAAGCATTCTGCCGGTCGATACCAGAGCAATGATGAGATGATATGGTCGGCGATATTCCGGAGCAGCGAACAGATGCTGCCGCCGAGCGAGGTAAAAATATATGACTGGTTTTTTTATTTCGGGTAAAGTATGCCGATCTGGCGCGGCAGTCCGATCGCGTTGCAAACCAACTGGACAGATGTGCGTAGTACGGACAGGCGGGACTGGAATACATCGGTATGCGTATTGGATTGATTGGTGATATTCACCTGTTTACTTTGAAGGTTCATCCCAGCCGTTTGCTGGGCAAGCGGTTGTTGGGTCAGTCCAATTTGTGGATGAACCGCCGGTTCCGTTTCAACCACGGTATGCTCGAGCCGGTGATCAACAAGGTCCGCGAGCTTCAGCTTGATCTGGTGTTGTTGTCCGGCGATGTGACAACTACATCACTGGAAGATGAGTTCACGGATGTGGTGCGGTACCTCAAGCCGCTGTCCCTCGAGGTGCCGGTGCTGGTTGTACCGGGTAATCATGACCGATATACCTACCGTTCGGCGCGTAAGCGCCGGGTCGAGACTTTGCTGGGCGGCTTGATGCCCGAGCGTTTTCCGCATTTCCGTGTTCTGAGTGATCGGTGGCGATTGATGGCGCTCGATGCTGCCCAGCCGCAGATCGTCATGTCTCGCGGTGCACTGGGCAAAGATCAGTTGGCGGCAGCGGGAACGATTCTGGAACAGCTTGCCGCGGACCACGGCCTGATTGTGTTATGTCATTATCCTGCCATTATTCCTCCCATGGTGCCCAGCAGTTGGGCACATGACCTGGCCGAAGCAAGAGCGCTGAGCAATCTGCTGGCTGCTTCCCGGGCGAGGATTGTCTACCTTCACGGGCATATTCACCGGCCGTGGTACTGGCAGCGGAGCGAAGACGCCCCGCCGCCGTTCTGCTGTCTCAATGCCGGCTCGCCCTGTCTGACCAGCGAGCAGTATCCGCTGGGACAGGGATTCTGGCTGATTGAACTGCCGGAGAACCCCCAGGCGCCACTGGGTCTTCACCATTACGTGCCGCGACTGTCGTCGAGTTCGACGGCGATGACGGGCGAGAAGCGGCAGAGTAATGGCAAAATGCGTAAAATAATGCGGCGAAGATGCTTGCCGGAAATACACCCGGTACCGGAGTGGACCTGTCACGATGTTTTATAATATGCCGGTATCATGGCCCGGCTTAATGAAAGCAGGCGGATTCGAGAGTTCAGTCGGTCAGTGCTGAACCATCCGCCAATAGCCTGTTTAAGGATAACCTGATGTGTGGAATTGTCGCTTATGTCGGAAATAAAACAGTTGCTCCGCTTCTGATCGAGGGTCTCAAACGACTGGAGTATCGGGGTTACGATTCAGCGGGCATCGCCGTGGCGCGGGACGGCCGGATTGAAATCGGCAAGAGTGTCGGGCGGGTCAGTGTTCTCGAGGAGCAGGTGAATGGGGACACTGATCGTTTCAATGGGACGCTGGGTATCGCGCATACCCGGTGGGCGACCCACGGCGAGCCGAACGAAGTGAATGCCCATCCTCACACCGGGCAGACGCGATCGGGCAATACCATTGCACTGGTCCATAACGGGATCATCGAAAATCACGGGGCACTGCGGACCTATCTCGAAGGAAAAGGCCATACCTTTACTTCCGCGACTGATACGGAGGTCGTTGCCAAGCTGATTGCCCAGATTTATGACGGTGATCTGGAACGGGCCGTTCAAGGGGCGTTGCGCGAAGTGACCGGCGCCTATGCCATCGCGGTTATCTCGAATGCCGAGCCTCATACGCTCGTCTGTGCGCGTAAGGGGTCACCCCTGCTTGTCGGTATTGCCGAGGACAGCTATGTGGTCGCTTCCGATGCCTCGGCGATTATCAGTCATACCACTCAGGTGTTGGCACTGGAGGATTACCAGGTCGCCAGGCTCTGCGCCGGGCCCAAGGATAAATTCACCACGGACCACGGCCCGTGGTCACTCGAGTTCCGGACAACGACACTTGACAATGTGCCCGTAACCAGCGAGGTTTTCGACCTGGAGATGGACCTCGAGCAGATCGAGCTGGGGGGTTACCCGCACTTCATGATCAAGGAGATCATGGAGCAGCCCGAGTCGATCCGGAACTGTCTTCGCGGCCGGATCGATCAGCGTGAAGGGCGGGTGGTACTCGGGGGTATCAGCAACTACACACGCGATCTGGTTCGTGCCAAGCGGTTTATTCTGACCGCGCAAGGTACGGCTTATCATGCCGGGCTTATCGGCGAGTATCTCATGGAATCACTTGCGCAATTCCCGGCCCGATGCGAATACGCCAGCGAGTTTCGTTACCGGAATCCCATCATCGAAGACGCATCGATCATCATTGCCATCAGCCAGTCCGGAGAAACGGCCGATACCCTGGCCGCCTTGCGCGAGGCGCGTGAGCGCGGTGCTCTGGCGCTCGGCGTGGTGAATGTCGTGGGGTCGAGTATTGCGCGTGAGACCGATGCCGGGGTCTATCTCCACGTCGGCCCTGAAATCGGAGTCGCATCCACGAAGGCTTTTGTCGGGCAGGTCGCTGTGCTGACGTTGATGGCGCTGTATCTTGGCAGGCGGAAGTTTCTTTCTAATGAACTGGTAAGATCGTACCTCACGTCACTGGAGCAGATTCCGGAACATATTGCAAAGGTGCTGCAGCAGTCGGAATACATCCGGGAATGTGTCGAGAAGGTGGCCGATCGTGATAACTGGCTTTTCCTCGGCCGGGGTTACAACTATCCCGTCGCCATGGAAGGCGCGTTGAAGTTGAAGGAAATATCATATATCCACGCGGAAGGCATGCCCGCGGCCGAGATGAAACACGGGCCGATCGCACTGATCGATAATGGTATGCCCGTGGTTTTCGTTGCGACACAGGGTTCGCAATATGAAAAAGTACTCTCGAATATCGAAGAAGTGCGGGCACGCGGCGGCCGGATCATCGCGGTGGCGACGGAAGGCGATCAGGACATTCTGAATCACGTCGATTTCGTTTTCTACGTACCGTCCGTTCCTGATCCGCTTCAGCCGCTTGTGACGGTGATTCCGCTGCAACTGCTCGCGTACCATGCCGCGGTGATCCGCGGGCATGACGTGGACAAGCCGCGTAACCTGGCGAAAAGTGTTACCGTCGAATAAGCCAGTGGTATCGCTTGTACCAGCGGCCAGGTCGCGGGCGGTAGACTGACTTGGTACAATTTCCGCCACGGTCATGAGGTTACGATGAATAACGCCATACAGAGGATGGACACGATGAAACGGGTAATCCACCTTGTACTTATCCTGGCGGCGGTCGCACTCACCGGCTGCACGTATCCCTATGTGAATATACCACCAGCCGGCGGCGATCTGGCGACGCACGATCCGAACAGCACCGCGGTGCGAGAAGTGACCGCTGCCTCGATGAAAGCATTGATCGGCCAGACGACTCTGGCCGGCAATTTCGAGGTCGTTCTTCCCGAAGGATCGACCGATCTGACGTACCATTACACTCTGGGTGCGATCAGTGATCGGGCTGTGATGCCGGGTGAACTGGAGGCGACCGATGTCGTCGCCTCATATACCATCAAGGGCATCCGTATCCGCGGCGCTGAAGGTGAAGTGGATATCCAGACCCCGTCTACCGTTACAACTCCCGAGCTGGTGACGGCTTACCTGGAATGGTCGCCGGGCAGTGGTTGGCATGTCGAACGACTGCGAATCTGGCGGGGTCAGGTCGTGCCGCCTCAGTAATGAGGTTGTTCATGCTTGTGATGATGCGGCAAGACGGGAAAAATACCCTTCACATGGGGTGATTGGCGATATAAACTCAAGTAGATCCCTCCCGCGGGTTATACAATGTTCGATCGACTGGTTAGCAGGAGACAGTCATGACCATGGAACGGAAAGATCGATATTGGATCGGTTGTATGCTGGGTCTGATGGTTTGTCTGGCATCTGCCGCATTACTATCAGCACAAAGCCGGGACACGGCCATCGAGCCTGATGACAATGACGCTGAAGCAGCACAGGAAGAAGCACCGGTTGAACAACCATCGAATACTGCCACGGACGTGATGGAGCAGCTTCTCCAGCAACGTGATGCCTCACCGGTCGTTCAGCCTGAGACCGGTCCGGCCATCGAATACATCGAGAACCGGCTGGGTGTCATGGCCACCAAGGCCGATCTCGACCAGTCCGTGATCGGTGTGGCGCCCGGTCTCAGCCAGCCGAAGTTGAGGCGTGAAGGAGATTTCATCGTATCGAGGCGAGGCCGACTGATCCGGTCACCTGACGGCTCGAATGTGCTGTTTGTCTTTTCCGCCGATTCGAAGCACGCTTCCGAACCGCCCATGATCATGCAGAAATGCAGGCGGCTTGAAGATATGGAAAATTACGTCCAGAAGCGAGGTGATAATGTCATCTTCATTGTCTCGGGCCAGATTCATACCTACCGTGGAGCGAATTACCTGCTCCCGACTATGATGAAAATCGCCACTGACCAGGGCAATATTCAATAGTAAGCTCACTATACTTTTCCTGTAACAGGAGTCGGATCATGCCGATGTATGAATATGAATGCCGGGATTGCGGGCAGGTGATCGAACAACTTCGTAAAATGGACGAAGCGGATAGCGAACTCGCATGTCCACATTGCGGAAGCAAAAATACCGTGAGAAAACACAGTGTATTCAATGCCGGCCCGTCGGAATCCGCAGGTTCGTCGGGATCATCCGCATGCGACCAGTGCTGTCCCTACGGCGGCAACTGCGGCATGTGATTACCAGCCGGATGATCCGGCAGGCCGGGTGGGATCAGAGTTCCACAAGTTCCTTGACCAGCTCGGAGACCACTTTGCGGGCGTCGCCGAATACCATTCGCGTGTTATCCATGAAGTACAACTCGTTCTGAATGCCCGCGAACCCAGGATTGAGTGACCGCTTGATGACGAAAACGGTTTTCGCCTTGTCGACATCGAGGATCGGCATGCCGTAGATCGGTGAACTCTGATCGTGACGTGCGGCGGGATTCGTTACGTCATTAGCGCCGATGATCAAAGCCACGTCGGATCGTTCCATTTCCGCATTGGCTTCGTCCAGGTCGAGCAGTTGTTCGTACGGCACGCCCGCTTCGGCGAGCAGGACATTCATATGACCCGGCATGCGTCCGGCAACGGGGTGAATGGCGTAGCGGACTTTGATATTCCGTTTCTCCAGTTCATCGGCGAGTTCCTTGACCGCATGTTGAGCCTGTGCCACCGCCATACCGTAACCGGGAACGACCATGACCTGGCTGGAAGCATCCAGGATAATCGAGGTGTCCTGGCAATTCGATTGTTTTGCCTCGCCCTGGATCTGGGCGGTGCCTGAGATGACCGCAGCGCCCACGCCACCGAACAGGACATTCATGAGCGACCGGTTCATCGCTTTGCACATGATACTGGTGAGAATAATACCTGAGGCCCCGACCAGTGCGCCTGTGATGATCAGGCAGAAGTTGCCCAGGACGAAACCGGCCATGGACGCGGCCAGGCCGGAGTAGCTGTTTAACAGGGCGATCACCACCGGCATGTCCGCGCCGCCGATCCCGATGACCAGCATGATGCCGAGCCCGAGCGAAACGATAATGATGAAAAAGAGGGCGAGATGGGCGAGCCAGTTGTCGCCCTGGTTCGCGATGATCAGCCAGGTAAATAGCAGGCAGGCGAATACAGCGCCGGCAATGGCGAGCTTCTGCCCGGGAAACTGAACCGGCTGATCGGGTGTTACCTTCAGACCTTCAAGTTTGCCGTAGGCGACCAGTGATCCGGTAAAGGTCACACCGCCGATCAGCACGGCAAGTGCTGTGGCGAGCAGCGTGTTCCATGACGCGAAGAGCGAGCCCTGATCCACAATGACCCGGCCGGTGGTCAGCATGATGTCAGCCTGGGCGCCGGGGTACGACGGCAGGGGTGTCAGATAGTCACCGCAGGCGACCAGCAGCGATGCGATACCACCGAATCCGTTCAGCAATGCCACCATCTGCGGCATGGCGGTCATTTTCACCGTGGTTGCCATCCAGAGTCCCGCGGCGGTGCCGATGATCAGCGCGATGCCAACCCACCACAGGCTTATAAGTGTCCCGCCGGTCAGGTAGAAGAACGTCGCCACCGCGGCGATCAGCATACCCAGCGCGGAAATAAAATTACCCTGACGCGCCGTCTTCACATGGCTGAGCATTTTCAAACCGAAGATGAAAAACACAGCGGCCGACAAGTAGATCAGGTTCAGGTAACCGGCTTTCGTTATGGCGAGTATCATCATGTTGCGGCTCTTTCATTCATATTTGAAACAGACACTGAGCGTGGTCATGCAGTCATACAGAGGTACCGGCATTTATTTTTGTGATTTGCCCTTGAACATCTGAAGCATCCGGTTGGTCACCACGTAACCACCGACGACATTGATCGTGGCGAAAACAACGGCCAGAAAGCCGAACACCACCCCGAATGCCCAGAAAGTCTCGTTAAACGAACAGAGCATTGCGCCGACGATTGTAATGCCCGATATCGCGTTCGAGCCTGACATCAGCGGCGTGTGCAGTGTCGATGGTACCTTGGTGATCACCTCGAATCCGATGAACACCGCGAGGACAAAAACAACAATGCAGATTACGAAGAAATCCATAGTAATTCTCCGGGTTGAATGTCATTGTTAGGACGAAACGGATTGTTCCAGGGCCGAACGGACCTGCTCGTTAACCACCTCGCCCTGGTGTACGATCATGACGCCCGTGATAATTTCATCTTCTCTGTTCAGTGTCAGTCGGCCTTCCTCATCGATCAGCAGTTGGAGCAGGGCGTTGATGTTGGTGCCCAGCGCCTGGCTGGCATGGGCGGGCACAGTCGAGGGCAGATTGAGTGTGCCGATCAGCGTCACACCGTTATCCGTCTGCCACATCTGTCCGGGGCGGGTCCATTCACAGTTGCCTCGGTCCGACGCCGCATCCGCGGCGAGATCGACGATTACGCTGCCGCTGTTCATCTGACCGACGACATCGCCTGGGATAAGCAGTGGCGGCTGTTTGCCGAAAACCGCGGCCGTGCAGATGACCACATCCGCGGCGACCACATTTCTGGCCATCAGCTCGATCTGTCTGGTTCGCTGTTCTTCGCTCTGCTCTTTCGCATAGCCGCCGGTGTCGGCGTCGTCCTGGCCGCCGGTGTCCAGTTCGACGAACCGGGCGCCCAGCGACTGAACCTGCTCGCGTGTCGTTGCCCGGACATCGTACGCTTCGACCACGGCGCCCAGGCGTTTGGCCGTGGCGATCGCCTGTAGACCCGCGACACCTGCCCCGATAATGAATACTTTCGCCGGGGCGAGCGTACCAGCCGCGGTGATCATCATTGGAAACATTTTCCGGCATTGTTCGGCGCCGAGAATAACGGCTTTGTACCCTGCGATATTCGCCTGGCTGGAAAGCACATCCATCGACTGTGCCCGGCTGATACGAGGCAGGTAATCGAGTGATAATACGGTCAGTCGTTTGCCGGCCATAGCCCGCACGGCATCGACGTTCGAGCTCGGATTGAACAGCCCGATCAGAACCGCTTCGTCGCGCATGGCTTCAATGTAATGTTGTGGCGGCGGGTGAATACTCAGCACAATATCGGCACTACCCAGCCAGCTTCCGGGCTGCTGCGTATCACGGCCGATCGATGCGCCGGATTGCTCATAAGCAGCATCTGGGGCCTGTGAGCCTGTTCCGCAGCCGGATTCGACAATCACTTCCACACCTGGCCGGACGATCCTGCCGACGGCAGTGGGTAACAGCGGGCAACGGTTGTCGTCGGCATGGCTCTGATTCAACACGGCGATTCGCATGGGCAGATTCCTTTTTTCACATGTAACTTACGGAATATTTGCACACTTGTCATTCGAATGCCAGTCCGGGATGCTTTTTTTCTGGTTCAGCAGCCTTGTTCCTGATCCGAAATTGCTATCATTATGCAGATGATCAAGCTGGAGATCCAAACACGACAGCAGTGTCAGGTGATCGATGTCACACAACAGGTCCGCGAAGCCGTTGACCAATCGGATTGTTCAGACGGCATGGTAGTCATCTTCGTACCTCATACCACGGCCGGTGTGACAATCAATGAAAACGCCGATCCTGACGTGGTCCATGATGTCCTCGCCCAACTTGACCGCATGGTCCCGCACACCCAACCCTTTTACCAGCACGCGGAAGGCAATTCCGCAGCCCATGTCAAAACATCCTTGACGGGTAACAGCCAGATGATCCTGATTCATGACCGCCGACTTATGCTTGGCACCTGGCAGGGCATCTGGTTCTGCGAGTTCGATGGCCCGCGAAGCAGAAAACTCTGGGTTTCTGTTATCCCGACATCAGGCTGATAGGATTACCATACCGAATGTTCATTGTGATTATCAGCAGAGTCAGTAATGTAAAGAAAAATAAAAGCTATTTTGATATTATGTGAATATGGGGTGCTATCGTTATGGTTTGCGATCTCATATTGCAGGAAGTGAAGATGCCGCATTTTTATCAGTCATTTTTCATATCTTGATCTGCCGGTGGTACCGGTTCAGCCTGTTTACCCCGATTACCTGTTTGTACATCGGGTCATCCTACGATTGTCGAGGTTTGCGTCCAGATAACCCATTTGATGATTAATAACCTTAAGTATAGTTGTTTAATAAGCTTAAATCTTATCCTGTAAAATAATAACCCCGCTGCCGCCGAAGCGACAACGGGGCGGAGGGGAGAAAGCAAGTTGGTATTCAAAACGTCGTCTAAGTAACTACGTCAACTCCAATTTTTTAGCGTAACAGCACTGCTAAATCAAGGATTAAGTTTACCAGGATTAACATTTTCTTCATATTTCCGTTATCACAGGCTGTCGCGAGCCAACATGGCTGCTCCAACGACACCGGCATCATCTCCCAGTGCGCTGGGCAATATCTTACACGATTTAAGCTCGCTTGGGAATGCGAATTTCTCAAATGCGGCACGGATTTCATCAACCCAGGGTTTCCCGAGTGCTTCGGTTACGCCCCCGCCCACGACTACGCAGGGCAGGCTCAATAGCGTCACCGCGTTGGCTATCGCGGTGCCTACTATCTTTGCCGCTTGTGATATGACTTCACGGGCAAGCGGATCCTTACGTTTTAACGACTCGGCCAGGACTTTCGATCGGATTTTACTCAGGTCGCCGCCGGTCAGTTCCGTAATCACACTCTGATGATTGCACTGAATCAGTTGTGTGAGCTGATTTACGATGGAAGTGCGGCTGGCGAGATTTTCGACGGTTCGCATACCCAGCGGTGCATTGGCGTCGATGATGGTATGGCCGATTTCACCCGCGGTTTTGAAATGTCCGTAATAAATGTTACCGCCGAGAATTATGCATGCACCGATCCCCGTTCCCACGACAATGCCCATCATATCATCAAAACCGGTACCCGCGCCGGCTTTGCATTCCCCCCAGGCGCCCACGTTCGCGTCATTGTCGACAACGACGGGTGCCTGCAGTTCTCTGCTGAGTATTTCCGTCAGCGGCAGGTTGGTCCATCTCAGGTTCGGTGCATTGAGGATAATTCCTTTTTCCACGTCGATCGCCCCTGGGGCGCCGACACCGATGGACTGGATCGCGTCATGATCCATGTTGCTTTTCTTCATCACGTCCGTGACGACCTGGCAGATCCGTTTGATAACGACATCCGAGCCCTCGGCCGCCTTGGTCTTGATTTTGTCACGCGCGATAATCTTGCCGTTCCTGCTGACGATCCCAGCTTGAATGTTCGTACCCCCGAGGTCGATACCGATGAAATGCTTGCCGTTTGATCCCATGTAAGCAACTCCGTTTACTGTTTGAAAATCCGTTGTGACCTGGTGCATTGTCACGCCGGCGGGCGAGAATTGCAATAGCCGGCCTCGCGTTCATATACCCGGGCGATCTGAAGCAGTCGCTGCTCCTGGAAGGGCGGACCGAGCAACTGAACTGCGATCGGCAGTCGTCGCCCACCGACGTTACTCACACCCGCGGGCAGACTGATGCCCGGGATGCCCGCAAGATTGCACGGAACGGTGTAGACATCGTTCATGTACATGGCCAGCGGATCGTCCACCTTGGCGCCCAGCTCGAAGGCGGGACTCGTCGTTGTGGGGCAGATCAGTGCATCGCACGATTCGAAAGCGCGATCGAAGTCCTCTTTGATCAATCGCCTCACACGCAGCGCCTTCAGGTAATACGCATCATAATAGCCGCTCGATAGCGCGTAGGTGCCCAGCATGATCCGGCGTTTGACTTCCTCGCCGAATGCCTCCGAACGTGACCGGCTGTACAGTTCAATGATATCCCCGGCCGATTTCGTGCGGTGGCCGTAGTGGACACCGTCGTAACGCGCCAGATTGCTCGAGCACTCGGCCGTCGCCACGAGATAATATGTTGGAATGCCGTATTCCGTATACGGTAGATCGACGTCAACGATTTCAGCGCCGCAATCGCGATAAATAGCCATTGCCTCTTCAACGGCCTTGTTGATCTGCGGGTCGTTGCCGTCGGAAACATACTGGCGGGCCAGGCCGATTTTCAGGCCACCCGGTTTGCAATCGATGTCATCTGCGTAAGGTGGGACAGGCAGATCGGCCGAGGTGGAGTCGAGCGGGTCATGGCCCGCCATGGCCTGCAGCAGCCTGGCCGCGTCGGTGACGCAATGTGCAACCGGCCCGACCTGATCGAGGCTGGATGCGTATGCGACTACGCCCCATCGTGACACGCGCCCATAGGTCGGCTTCATGCCGACGACGCCGCAGAACGCCGCCGGCTGGCGGATCGAGCCGCCGGTGTCCGTTCCGATGGAACCGGCACAGAACCCCGCGGCAATGGCCGCCGCCGCGCCTCCCGATGACCCGCCCGTTACATGATCAACGGACCACGGATTACGGACCGGCCCGTAAGCGCAGTTCTCGTTCGACGAGCCCATGGCAAACTCGTCCATGTTCGTCTTGCCGATGATCACCGCCCCGGCCTCTTCGAGCTTACGGACCGCCGTCGCGCTGAAGGGCGAATGGTAATGCTCCAGCATCTTCGAGCCGCACGTCGTATGACCCCAGTCCGTGCACAGCACATCCTTGATGGCGATCGGGATACCTGCCAGATCGCCGGTTATTTCACCGGCGTCCACCTCTGCCGCCCGCGCCAATGCACGGTCATGGTACAGTTCATGAAAGGCGTTGAACTGGCTGTCATACTGCTCGATCCGGGCAAGATACGACTTCGTCGCCTCGACAGACGATACCTTCCGTTGGGTCAGCAGATCCTTCAGCTCGGTTAATGTTAATTGGGTGATGTCCATGTCAGTTTTATCTTCGTTATATCCTCGTGTGGGATGGTTACCTGTCAGGCGCTGCCCCCGTCACCGAGAATTTTCGGTACCTTGAAGAAAGGCGTGTCCCGGTCCGGCGCGTTATCAAGAACTTGATCGATCGTCAGGCCCGGCACCTCACGGTCCTCACGCAGGACGTTGCTCATCTCCAGTGTGTGGGCCATGGGCCGGACGGAAGAGACATCAAGCTGGTTCAGCTTGTCGAAATAGTCCAGTACATCAGCGAGTTGACGGGTGAACTTCTCGATTTCACCGTCACTTAGCACCAGCCGGCTGAGCCGGGCGACGTGCCGGACCTCCGATTCCGTGATTTTGTCGGACATAGACTTCCTCCGTCGGTCTCAAAGCGATATAGATTAACAGGTTCAGGCCTGCTGTGACGAGCGGTCGGGGTGAAAAACACGGAAACAGATGATATCATCTTGTATAGATACTTGTCAATATGCGGTTAACATGAAATCGTCACATGATGGGAACCCCCTGACCATGACCGAGCCGAACCTGCTGAAATGTTTTGATAATCCCCAACCCGAACGGGAATACATTATCGAGCACATTGCGGAAGAGTTCACCAGTTTATGTCCGATGACCGGCCATCCCGACTTCGGCCGGATTATCGTTCGATTCTGTCCCGATCGGCGATGCGTCGAGTTGAAGAGCCTGAAAACCTACCTGCAGGCCTATCGCAACGAAGGTATTTTCTACGAAGCCGTGACCAATCGTATCTGCGACGATCTCGCACATGTCATGCAGCCGAGATGGCTGATGGTCCGGTCGGAATGGCGAGGACGCGGTGGAATCCGATCCCGTATTATGGCGACTTACGGCGACGTACCCGCATAAAAAAAGAGGCAGGCGGCTCTGCCTGCCCCAGTGGGGCGTTAACCCCGTTTCTGTATTTCTTCATTGTTCAAGAGAAGATCACGACTATTCCGGTTGTAGCCGGGATGATTCTCTTTCAGTCAGGTGAATTGTCGATATACCCTTGTTTAGACATTGCATCGTGTGAAGTGCCTGACGTATCCGTCAGCTTGCATTCATCCGATGAAGTGCTATAGAGAATTCACGCTACAATTCACTTCACTGATTGACGGTATCGAGTGAATGGATTGTATTCTGAAATGACCAGTACATTTCATGCCCGAACCTTTCTCCTGCGATTCATTTGGATTTAGCCTTTGGGGAGATGCAAGTTACTACGTTGTAAACTTGTATAGAATCGCTCTTGACAAGTCCATGGCAGTGACGTGTATCAAGTCACTCCTGTCCTGACAATCAAACTCACCCATAACCGTTTGATCTGTCCATCCCTCCTTTCTTTCATGACATGATCAAAACATGATACATAAGCGAAATACAGATTTTTTCATATCCACCTGATACCAGATTGGCACACCAGAAAGACACGGATATGTTACCCCTCAATTTTCCAGTTATCGGCAGATTTGTCAATATGAAAAACCGCGTAATCCCTGTAATTTCGGGGGATTTTCAAGCAAATTCAGATCATATCGTGATCAAGCCGTTAATCCAACTGTCCGTGGAAGGATTTTGTTAACGTTGCAGCGTTGACAGCGTGAAAAGGATATGAATATAAAAATCGATATCAACCGTTAATCCGCAATCCTTCTGAACCGGATCTTCAACGTTAAACCTTGAACTTTGAACCTTGAACTTTGAACCATTATCTTGTTCGCCATGAGCATCATCGTCGATCAGGAAACGCGCGTGATCTGTCAGGGCATCACCGGTTCGGCCGGGGCGTTCCATACACAGGGTTGCCTTGAATACGGTACGCGGATGGTCGGCGGAGTCACGCCCGGTAAAGGCGGATTGCGTGATGCCAATCACTTACCCATTTTTGATACCTGTCAGCAGGCCGTCCGTGAGACCGGTGCGCATGCCACCATGATATTCGTACCACCGCCATTCGCCGCCGACGCTATCCTCGAGGCCGCCGATGCGGGTATCCGGGTCATCGTCTGTATCACAGAAGGTATTCCCGTTCAGGATATGATGAAGGTGAAGGCGATTCTCAGCAGGCCGGTTTTCGACGACGTTGTCCTGATCGGGCCGAACTGCCCCGGTATCATCAGCCCGGGCGAAAACGGCTCCGGCTGCAAGATCGGCATCATGCCGGGCTACATTCACATGGGCCGGTCCGATGCCCGCGCTCGCCACGGCGTGGGGCTGATCAGTCGGTCGGGCACACTCACCTACGAAGCAGTCTGGCAGTGTACACAACTCGGCCTGGCGCAGACGACCTGTATCGGGGTCGGCGGTGACCCGGTCCACGGGCTGGATTTCGTTGCGTGTCTCAAACGCTTCAATGATGATGAACAGACCGACGGCGTGGTGATCATCGGTGAAATCGGCGGCCGGGACGAACAGCTTGCGGCCGAGTATATCCGGGCACACTTCAACAAACCCGTTACCGCCTTCATCGCCGGACGGACTGCTCCCCCGGGTAAACGGATGGGGCACGCCGGCGCGATCATCACCGGCGACGATGCGCAGGCCCATGCAAAAATCAATGCACTCCGTGACGCAGGTTGCCGGATCGCAGACAGCCCCGCCGACATCGGCCGAACCATCGCCGCCGCATTGTAGCCCCGGCACATCCAGGCCGGACGTTTCAAACGATATTCATTGTTAGTATCAACACCCGTTTCATATTGACGTTCGAACGTCAGCTCGCATTTCAAAAACAGGGACCCCCCACGCGAAACGATTGTCCGGCACATCCGGGCCGGACCTACGGCAGCATAAGTTCATTGATATAAACTTCTTCAAATCCAGGGTCCTGATTCAGTTCAATCACTTCGATTCGCTTCGCAGATTCAGCCATGATATCGATCAGATCACTGTCCATCATCGCAAGGTAAGCACCTGCCAGCGAGGTATTGCCGATCAGTTCGATCTGATCTTCGCAGAAGCCCGGCAGCAGGCCGCAGGCGATGGCGTTTACTGCATTCAATTTCATTCCGAATCCGCCGGCCAGATAAACCTTTCGGATATCGGCCGGCTGGCAGTCCGTTTGATGCAGCAGAATTCGGATACCCGCGGCGAGGGCGGCTTTGGCCTGAAGCAGGTGAGCGATGTCCACTTCCGTAATGACAATCCGCTTGTCTGTGCCGGTACACGCGATATGAATCGCCTTTCCGCCGTTCACATCGAGAATCCGCTCCGGCATGCATTGTTCCATCAGCGGACTGAATCGGCCGGCCGGTCCGATGAGCCCCGCGCGGGCGGCGCCGCCGATGAAGTCGATGTACGCCGTGCCGCACAGCCCGATCGGCTTACCCCCGCCGATGACCTGGCAGGCCAGGTCAGTTCCATCGCTGCTGAGTTGGAGATGTTCAATCGCACCCTGCACCGCCCGGATGCCGCTGGTCAGACCCGTCCCTTCAAACGCGGGACCCGCAGCGGTCGCACAGCCGATCAGGCGAGTGCCTGTCTTCAGCAGTATTTCACCGTTCGTGCCGATATCGATCAGGAGGCTCGGCCCGTCGTCGTCGATCAGGCCGCTGACCACCAGACCCGCGACTATATCAGCACCGATATATGCCGACGCCGAGGGTAGAAGCTGCACCCGAATACCCGCGGGAAGATCGAAACCGAAGATATCAGCGTCATCATAGCGTCGTGCGTCGAGAAAGACCGGCGTGAATGGTACCACACCCATCGGCGCTGGGTCAGCGCCCGTCGCCAGATGCAACATGGTGGTATTGCCTGAAAGACACAGGCAGGTGATCCGGCCCATCTCAATGTCTGCCTGCCGGCACAGGGACTCGATCAATACCTGAATCGTCTGCTTATTGATCGCCTGTTGCAGCAGTTTCACATTCGCGGAGTCGTTCCGGCAGCGGTGAATCCGGCTGAGCACATCGTCGCCGTAGGGCATCTGGGCATTGAACGCGGCGGCCCGGGCGAGTTGTTCGCCGGTATGCAGCTCGGCCGCCAGCGCCGCCACCGTTGTCGTGCCGATATCTACAGCGATACCCACCGGCCGGGAAACGTGCGCCGATGTCGCCGCCGGTTGCCCTGATCGGGCTAGGTTGATCCGGAACAGATCGATGATCTGCGGCGAGGCGGCGAGCAGGTGCTCTCGCCGAATGCGGATGTTTACCGCTCCGTACCGCGGCAGATGATATAAGCAGGCGCGAAGCGCCTTCTCCTCATACGGGCAGGTCGACCTGAACCACTTCACCGCTGTGACGATGTATGAGCTGACCGCCCGTCAGTGTCACCCGGCAGCCGTTGCAATAACCCAGCTCGCCGCAGCACGCGTTTAGCGCAATGTCGCAGGATCGCAGCAGAGTCGACAGGGGCAGCAGAGCATCTTCCTCAGACGGATGCACTTGCTCATTCCCGTCAGGCAACTCGATATTCAATGTCAGGGTTTCATGCATCGCCGGTCACACTTATTCGTCATCGATCTCAATAATACGCTCATCCGCGGTGAATCGAAACGTCCGGCCGGGCTCGAGCAGAACGAACCGGTCGTCATGCCACGGCCCGGCGAGCAGATCATGCAGAAGCTTCGGTTCGCCTGCCTGGAGATCGAACGTCCATTTCAACCACGCCGCACACTTGCGGGTGAACTCGATATCTTCCTGCGTCACGCCGATGCCCAGATGCACATACGTTGCCCGGTTGTATTCATTGAACCAGTTCTGCTCCGCCTGCATCAGGTATGCCGCGTTATCTTCGCCATACCGTTCGATATAGTCGGCGTAAAGTTTTTCATATCGCTGCCGGCCAGGCGGCAGGGCGTGGCGATTCCATCCCGGTGAGTACCAGTAGGTCCCGGGATGTTCACCGATGTACGCATCATAGCGATCGCGTGACCCCAGCAGCAGTGTAATGCAGTCGTGAGCACGCGGGATGACCAGTTTGCAACGCTGTGAGCGGATACCTTCCGTACCGCGGGAGCACAGCCCGTAGACCAGAACAATCGTATCGATTTCAGAATGTCCCGTTTCCATTCGTGTGATCGCCGCCTGCAGGGTGCCGCGAAGCTTATCGGGATTGTCATGCAGGCCCTGTTCCAGTTTCTCGATGTACGCGATCTGCGGAAGTTCACGTGCAAACTGATCAACCTCGGTTTCCAGTACCGAGCAGGTAATCACACCGGTTTTCATGGCGGGTTCTGTCACATCGTTCTCCGGCATGTTCCGGACTCACTGGGCTGCCGTTCATTATAGAGTCATTGACGGACTTCGGGTGCCGGACGAGTTTGTATCATTGTGCCTGCAAATGGTATAAACGTGTCTTCCTCGGTTGTATCCGATTCGACTTGTTAAAATGAGCAGACGTGTTATGCCGGTATTGCCACTGCCCGGATTGGATCAGGCTCTTTTCAAGCAGTTGTCGGCTGCCTACCGTGCGTCGTTTGATGTGAGATTGTGCGTGGTAAACGACGCTGGCCGGCTGATCTGGAAGGACCGCGGCTGGCCGGGCGACAACGCCGCGGACCATTGTCAATCACGTGAACTGGCAGTGACCGAATCACTGCGTTGGGGCGATCCGGCGGTCATGCCCGGGCCCGGCCATGTGCTGATCTGGGCCGTCCCGCTCATGCTCAATGCAAAGCTGGTTGGCGGGCTGCTCGCGGCGGTCGCGGAATCGACGCTTTTCCCCGGCCGGTCCGACAAACCCGCCATTGACATCCGCCTCGCGTCTGCCGAACTGCGATTGCTGGCCGAGCGTCATAACCTGACTAACGCATCACTCCTGGAAATGCGCCGAGCCGAATACCTTCATGAACAGAAACGGGCCGAGGCCATCCATTCGCTCAAACTCACACCCCATTTCGATATCCGCCGGATGTACCTGCGAGAAGAACCCGATCTGATCGATGCGATCCGGCGAAGCGATCTCTCCGCGGCCAGGGGGATACTCAATACTATTCTCGTCGGTATGCATCATCACGCGGCCGATCGGTTCGACCTGATCAAGAGCCTGTTCATGGAACTGGTAGCCATGGCCTGCCGCACCGCCGTCGAAGCCGGCGGCGATCCGCAGCAGTTGCTCGGTACCAATTATGTCAATATCGCTGCATTGTCAAAGATCGAATCCATGGAAGAACTGGCGCCCTGGCTGCATGAAATGTTGCAACGGATCATCGCCGCCATCCACGACCGCCGCACATCCGTCCAGGCCGTCATGGTCGCCGGTGCTGTCAGCTACATGCAGCAGCATCTTTCAGAAAACATCTCACGTGACGAAGTCGCCGGCGCCGTACACATGTCGCCCTCACATTTTTCCCGCCGGTTCCGGCAGCATACCGGTCTGAGTTTTTCCGAAATGCTGACGAAGATCCGCATCCGGCACGCTATGGAACTGCTCTCTCGAACGGATAAGCCGATCGGTGAGGTTGCCTGTCTGTGCGGCTTCCGGGACCAGAGTTACTTCACAAAGGCATTCAATCGTGTGACGAATATGACTCCGCGGCTGTATCGTGAAGGTCTGAGGCGGGATGCGTAAGAACGTAGTCATTTCGGCACAGCCGGCTGTCCGTGCATGAATGCAGCATCGACTCCGAAAAGTGCGGTTACGATGCAGTAAGGGCACAAGAGGCGGGGCAGTGCCGGGTAACATGCTTGAATCGCGTCATCCGACACCCACGCTTCATCGCGCACACGCCTGTCCACGCAACAGGCCGTCAAAGATAGCACGAAATTACCATAATTCAGTCGAAAAAGACCAGCATTTTCAACTGATATGCCTTAAAATGCTAACATAATGATGAGAATGCGGGTGGATCGACGGGTTTCAGTATTGGTAGTTTAGTGTCATTTGCAACCGGGCCCAGGAGGTTTTTATGCCGGCTGACAAGCAGGTGCATCAGGATGATCTGGCGGCACTGACAGAATCGGTCAAAAAGGGCAGCCGCAGTGATGCGACTTCAGCGACCCAGCGGCTGATCGATGGCGACGCCGATCCGCAGGCCGTTCTGGCGGCACTGGTCGAGGGAATGGATGATGTCGGCAGGCGGTTCAAAGCCAATGATATCTTCGTTCCCGAGGTGCTCATCGCCGCACGCGCCATGAAGGAGGCGATGGGACTGCTCGAACCGGTTCTGACACGGGCGGGCATCAGGCCCGCGCACACCGCGGTGATCGGAACCGTTCAAGGCGACCTGCACGATATCGGCAAGAACCTCGTCGCCATGATGTGGCGTGGTGCGAATTTCCAGGTCATCGACCTGGGAACGAATGTGACGCCGGACAGGTTCGTTCAAGCCGTTCGCGAGCATCAGGCCGATATTGTCGGCCTTTCCGCACTGCTCACCACGACCATGCCCGCCATGAAATCGACCGTCGAGGCCATCCGGCGGAATCAAATGGCCGTGGTCCTTCGGTCGTTCCGTGGC
>CAYRND010000055.1:0-22341 GCA_964425365.1 uncultured Phycisphaeraceae bacterium | reverse complement strand
CCTTCCATGCAACGAACAACCAGATTATAGCAGAATCCGAAAACAGGCAAATTGAATCATGCTGCCTAGAAATGGGAGGGGACAACACATCCAGTGTCTTTTCTGGTTTATAGGTTTTGTCGGCGGTTATCTTGAAGTAATATGGAAGCCGTAACCAGTACGTGCTGGTTGATGCCATGCCCCCCGCTTCCTTCGGTTTCTCTGGGGTACGGCGTAACAGACTAATACGTTCGCCGACTCTATGATCGAGGGGTACCAATGGGAAACAACCCTTATCAAACAACGACAACAGATGCGTCTGCATCACTTTCAGCCATGAACACCTGGGTTGATGGGAAGTACCTCGTTGTAACTTCTGGAGCTGTACTTCCTCCTTTGTGCGTAAAGACAAACACGCCAATTCAACCTGATGACCTTCAGCATCGCCGTTTGAGGTGGTGCCCGCCTATCGTCGGACTGTTGATCCTACTTAGCGGTTTACTCCTGATCTTGGTGTATTTCATTGCGAGCAAGCGCTGCACAATCACGTTCGGCGTGTCTCCGGACATGCTAAGGAAATACCGAAATCGCCGTATTTTCAAGATCATTGCCGTCATCATCTTGTTTTTTGCGGTGCTATTTTCGGCCGAAACCGACAACACTGCGGTCATTATTGTCGTATTGGCACTGTTCCTGATTGCTGTCATTTCGCTTTTTATTGGCAACTCACCGCTGGCAATTGCAAAACATCACAGGGGCAGGTTCTGGATATCCGGATGTTCCAAGGAGTTCCTCGCACACATACAGACCATTATGTGATGTCGCCACGTCGACGAGTAAATGCATAAATCTGAGCAGCGAATCCGGCGGAATCTGAAATCAGCGTGTAACGTCGCAGCCCGGTCACGCCTGGGCTTCGCTGGGGTCGGGTCGCAAATTGCATATAAGACCGGTATCGAGATACCGAACTTGTAATCGAAAACCCATACTGACGCCGATACCGATACCCGACCCCGATACCGAGCCCGACCCCGATACCGAGCCCGACCCCGATACCCAACCTTGAACATTGAACTCCCCCTCCCTTGCCCCATGGTTCTCCACCTCAAGCCCCAAGCCTCAAGCCTCAAGCCTCACAGCCATTTGCGAACAGCAAACCTCTTCTCCGCGACCTCCGCGTCTCCGCGTGCAATAAGAATTCCGCAATAGTGAATACCGAAATTCGATTTTCGATGACCGACCCCGATACCGACCCCGATACCAAGTCCCAGCATCGAACCTTGAACTCACCCCACTGCTTCATCGCTTCCCTGTGACCTGTCCAATCCCCAGTCCCCAATTACCCCCCCTTCCCAATCAATTCAATGCCCCCCGCAGGACTCGAACCTGCAACCTGCTGATTAAGAGTCAGTTGCTCTACCGATTGAGCTAGGGAGGCGGTCGTTACCGGATTGTCATGGCGGGTTTCGCAACGCAAACCCTGACCCGATTCTAGGGTCGCGTGGATGACTGTCAAGATTCAACGTGGAGATCGGCGGGGATCGGTGACAGGGGTGAACCGGGATAATTCTGTTACCTTCAAATGTTTACGAGTTGACGATAAAAGAAATACCTCAGGTCAGCCGCATTGTGAACAACGTTTCGGAACTGTTATTGGTTGACTTTGCCGGTCGGGGCATGTGCGTTTATCATCTGTCGGTGTCAGTAACCGACAACGAAGTACCCGGAGACCCGAAATGAATCGATCAGGAACCATTGGTCTGCTCTGCTGTTGGCTGCTGGCAGTGAGTCTATACGGCCCAATTCACGTAGCGAGCGGGCAGGAAGTGTATGAACTGACGAACGACGGTCAGTGGGACAAGACCGAAACGTATGATCCCACGACCCCAGAGGGCGAACTGCAAAGGATTCGTTCGCGGCTCGCCGAGGATGATCCCGGTCAGGCACTCAAGCTGGTACAGAACTGGCTGGAGGATTACCCCAGCCATCCGCGTGTCGCGGAAGCCCGTCTTCTTCAGGGCGATGCGAAGGTAGCGCGTCGTGACTATTACAATGCCCTGTATGACTATGAAGTGGTGATACGCGAATATCCATCGTCACCGCTGTTCCATACGGCACTCGAGCGGGAATATGAGATTGCGCAACTGTTTGCGTCGGGGGTCAAACGCCGGTTCCTGGGACTTGAAGTCCTGCCTGCCTATGGTGAGGCGGAGGAAATCCTGATCCGTATCCAGGAGCGGTCGCCGGGTAGTGAAATCGGCGAACGGGCCTCATTGGCCCTGGCGGATTATTATTACGATCGGGGCGATATGGTCAGTGCTTCCGAAGCGTATGACCTGTTTCTGATGAACTATCCCCGGAGCGAATATCGCGAAAAGTCGATGCTCAGACTGATTCAGGCGAATCTTGCCCGGTTTCAGGGCCCACGCCATGATCCAACGGGTCTCATCGAAGCGAGCGAGCGGTTGCGGGTATACCAGGAGGAGTATCCCGCCGCGGCTTCGGATATTGACGCGGAGGCATTGCAAACGCGAATCAACCATTCGATGGCAGCCCATGATCTGGCGACGGCCCGCTGGTATGACCGTAACCGAACCCGGGTGAGTGCGATCTATCTTTTCCGGAGGCTGATCGAGGATTACCCGCAATCTCCCGCCGCCCGTGAGGCAATAAACAGACTCGAGTCAATGGGTGAGAACGTATCGTTACCTGAATCACAGCAATAAGCCCTTTGAACACTCAACTGGAGCGCCGGCATTGGATCAACGCATACTTGCACTGGTACTTGTTTTCTTTGTGATGACAGGCTGCGGATACAGCTCGCATCAGCTTTTTCCACAAAGGTACCAGACGGTCGCGGTTCCGATTTTCGAGAACCGGACGTTCTACCGAGGGGTGGAATTCGACTTATCGGAAGCGTTGGTGAAGGCAATCGAGCTTCGAACGCCGTATAAAGTCACGTCGCCCGATTCCGCAGATACCATTCTTCAGGGAACGATTACGCGAGTTGAGCAGGACCAGCTAAGCCGTCAGCGCCGGGGTGGCGTGCCGCAGGAGCTCGAGGTGACCCTATCTGTTGATTTCGAATGGCGAGACCTGATAGCGGGGGAAACGATCTGCGACCGCCGGGGTTTCGAGTCCGTCGGCCGGTACAGTCCCACCTCGCCGATCAGTCATCCCTTCGAGGCGGCCCAGCATCAGGCGGTCCAGCAGATGGCCGTGGGAATCGTTGCCTCCATGCAATCTGACTGGTAACTGATATATTTTCCAGCAACTTACTGTATTTTTTCGCAGATAAGCCGATAGTAGCCAATAAAAGAAGATAGCGGCATAGAATATTTTGAGGTCGACACCGGGTTATCCGAAAGTAAACCTGAACGGTCAGCCGGTCGTAGCAAGGATCATGATGTCAGAAGAACGACCTGAAAAGGACGAACAACGCGAGAACAAAGACGATCCATCACCCGGCATGGACGGCAAGGGGCCCGGCGGACCCCGTCAGCCGAACTTCATGTCACGCGGCGCGATGAGCTGGCTCCTGTTTGTTGTGCTGGCGGTGGCGCTGTTGTTTCTGATGTATGATCCGAACCGACAGACCCGAGAGTTGAGCTGGCAGGAGTTTCTGGCCCATGCGAGTGCCCAGCCCAGCCAATTTGAAGGCAGTCTCGAGGTCGAGGATACGCGCATCGTCGGCCAGTTACGAGAGGGATTGTCCGGCACACCTGCTGACGCAGGCGGGAAGCGGCGAGTATCAGTCGCCATCAATCCACAGACGCAGGCGTATCATCTTGCCCAGCTCCAGGCAGTAGGCCAGGACTATGAAATAGTGAATAAGAATAATGTGCTGTTCTCGCTACTGGTCTATCTCGGGCCGACCATTCTGCTGATTGCGGTCATTTATTTTCTGTTCTTCCGATCACTTCGCAATGCGGGTGTAGGGCCTGGTGGTATGCTGGGCAGCTTCGGTCGCAGCAAACACAAGCTTCTGAACAAGGAGCATTCGAATGTAACGCTTGATGACGTTGCGGGCGTAGACGAGGCGAAGGAGGAAGTGGGTGAGATCATCGAGTTTCTGAAGAACCCGAAGAAATTCCAGCGTCTTGGCGGACGAGTACCGCGTGGTGTGTTGTTGATCGGTGAGCCGGGTTGCGGCAAGACGCTGCTTGCCAAGGCGGTAGCGGGTGAGGCCGATGTCCCGTTTTTCTCGATCAGCGGTTCGGACTTCGTTGAAATGTTCGTCGGTGTTGGTGCCTCGCGTGTGCGTGACCTGTTCAAGCAGGCGAAGGACAGTTCGCCGTGTATTATTTTCCTTGACGAAATCGACGCGGTCGGCCGCCGGCGAGGCAGCGGTTTTTCCTCGGGCGGCCATGATGAACGAGAACAGACGCTGAACGCGATACTCGTAGAAATGGACGGATTCGACAGTTCCGACCAGGTGATTGTGATGGCGGCGACGAATCGTTCAGATGTTCTCGATCCTGCGTTGACGCGGCCGGGCCGGTTCGACCGCCAGATCAACGTGCCCCTGCCCGATATCAACGGTCGAATGGAGATTCTCAGGGTCCACTCCCGCAAGGTGAAGATGGGGCCGGACGTCGACCTTGAAAAACTGGCGCGTGGCACGCCGATGTTCTCGGGTGCGGACCTCGCTGCGATCATCAATGAAGCAGCGATCGGTGCGACGCTGTTGAATAAGGATTTCGTGGAACAGGACGACCTCGAGGAAGCGCGTGACAAGGTCCGCTGGGGCCGGTCACGTAAGAGCCACCGGATCGAGGAGGACGAGAAGAAGATCATTGCCTATCACGAGGCGGGGCATGCGCTCATCATGTACTACGACGAGCATGCCGAGCCGTTGCATAAGGTTACTATTATTCCACGCGGACAGGCGCTTGGTGTGACGTTCATGCTGCCCGAGAAGGACAAACACCTACACCAGCGAAAACAGTTGCTGTCGCAACTTCGAGTGACGTTCGGCGGCCGGATTGCCGAAGAGCTGTTCTGCGGCGACATATCCAGCGGTGCGGCGATGGACATCCGTCAGGCCACATCGATCGCACGTGCAATGGTCACCGAATTCGGTATGAGCGAGAAGCTGGGATTCCAGCTTCTGGGTATGGACCTTTCGCGTAATCCGTGGGAGCAGCCGGAAAAGAGTTACAGTGAAGATACCGCACGCATGATCGACGCTGAGGTCAAGGCGTTGATCGATCGTACGTACAGCGAGGCGACTGATCTGATCCAATCTCACAGCGATCAGCTGATTTCCCTGGCCGAGGCCTTGTTGAAATATGAAACGCTATCATACGACGAGGTCGACCGTATCATGAATGGCCGGCCGCTGGATAAGAAGACGGTGGGCGATCTTCTGGCGGAGGAGAAGGAGAAACACGCTGAAACAAAGGTCGTCAAAGATCAGAAAAGCGATCGAGACGATACGGCCTTCGACGGGCCTGGGGTGTTGCCGTCGCCGGCTTGATTTTACATATTAGCGCAATTTCAATTGTCTCATAGCAGTAATAAGCTGATAAGGCATGGAATGCACCCGTTTTTTTTTCAGCATTCAGCACCCCGATGAATCGGAGATGAATCGGGGATGAATCGGGGATGGCCATACCACCCAATATTGAATTAAACGCGACATGATTATTTGAACTGTAATCAAGTCGGTTTGTCGGCCGGCACGATTTCACACGGCCTGCTGTCCTTGCCGCCGTCTGATGGCTGGCGATGTTTTATGAACGTTGCATATTCAACCTTGAACTGATTTCACATAGTCTGGGGTATGAGTTGGCTGAACTGGATGAGGTCGTTTTCGGCAACGGGTCTGGCGAGTTGTCGGCCGATGATTGTTGTGAGTTGAGAGGCGGGAATACCCGTGCCGGGTCGTTTGGGTATAAGGTCATCCGCCGTGAGGACATGTCCGACAGCCAGGTTGCGTGTTGCGCAGAGGCTCTGTCGGCTGATGGTTTTGATTTCGGCTTCGATGGGCAGCATGTTCTTCCTGATGGGACCGAGCATATCAGCTGCCAGCCGGATCTGTTCCACGCAGGTTTTGAACTGAGTCGGGTTGAGGCTTGCGGCGTGGTCTGGTCCGTCGGCGTGGGTATCGTAAGTGAGATGTTTTTCGATGATACAGGCTCCCGCTGCAACAGCGAGAGCGGGTGTGATAGTCGAGGTGGTGTGATCGGAGTAGCCGACGGGCAAACCGTAACGTTCAGCAATGGCAGCGATTCCACCGAGTCCGGCCTGTCTGTCCGGCGTGGGGTAAGATGAGATACATTGTAGTAATGCACCGCCTGCCGGGTGATGGCGCAGGCATGCGGCCGCCGGATCCAGTTCGGCCAGGTCGCAGGTCCCTGTTGAGATCAGCAGTGGCCTGCCGAAGGCGGCGGCGGCCTCGATCAGTGGTAAGTTGACGGCGTCAGGAGAAGCGATTTTCACGGCATCGGGGTACAGTTGCCCGAGTTTTTCGATATCGGTCATACTGAAGGGCGTGACGATGAACATCAGTCCGGCTTGTTTCACCGCCTCACGTAATTCTGAGAGCTCAGACAATGAAAGTTGAAGTCGGTTCAAGAGAAGAAAGGCGTCATCGGCGTCGTGTTTCTGGTAGTCAGCGAGCATGGCCTGGTTCGACAGCAGTTCAGCGGCATCGAAGAGTTGTGTTTTGACGGCCTGGGCTCCGGCTTCGGCTGCGATGTGCACGAGTTCCAGTGCGCGCTCGAGATAGCCGTCGTGGTTGACGCCGATTTCTGCAACGACGAGTACTCGCGGGCTTTCCTGTTCTCCGGCGTGCTGGTATAGCGTATTCAGCTTGTTCATGGCGAGTATGTTATACTGGCCACTTGACCGAAGGCGAATCGCCCGCTAGGGTTTTGCGTTTTGCCGGTTATGGCGGCGGCTCGGCCGCCCCGAACATGAACCGGCCGGGTAGCTCAGTCGGTAGAGCAACGGCCTTTTAAGCCGGTGGTCCTGGGTTCGAGTCCCAGCCCGGCCACTTCGTAGATCTTTATGAAGCTGGTATAAAGAACAGCGCCCCGGAACCAAGGGGCGTTTTCTTTTATGCTTCCTGCCCAGATTGTGCCTGGAACAATTTTCAAGGCTCACCACGGCACGGGGATGGATCGGGTTTGCCCATAACATTTATATCATCCGGCACGATTGATAGTGACAGCACGAGGTTTCTGGAAGTATGACATAATCTTCCAGAATTAGGGGCAATTACCTAGCTGAAAGGCATTGAGATGAAAAGTGATCGGTCTTATAGTGTTGACGAGTCGGGCTATTGATTGAATATCGTTCATTTCGGCCATTGTTATGTCGGCCTTCACGGTACAGGTTGTTTCCGGGATCAAGTGATGGGGAGACAGCAGAAAGGGTCAGCAGCGTATGTCAATGCTGATGTAGTACCTCTCGATGTTACTGGTTTTCAATCACATGCTGAATTGACGAATATCTCCGGCATCGGCCGGTATCTGATTTGCAGGTCTGTTCAGTGAAGGAGAAATCATCGTGTCGACATCATCGGAACAGGCCGTAGAAATGGGGGTAAACCGGGAGCAGCGTCATCAGCGTATTGACCCGTCAGTGGGTATTCCGATCGCAAGTTTACGACATCTGGTTGAGCAAATTCCGGCGGTTACCTACATCGCCGCGATTGATGCGGACAGTTCAACTCTTTATGTCAGTCCCCAGGCGGAGCAGATATTCGGATGTCCGATTGAGCAGTACATTGCCGAACCTGAACGATGGGTTCGATCGATCCACCCTGACGACCGGGATCGTGTTCTTGACGCGTTGCATACCTGCCAGGAGACCGGAAATCTGTTTTCGGAGCAGTACCGCATCAGGCGGTCCGACGACAGTGAAATCTGGGTCATTGACAGGGCATCGGTCTTTCATGATGAAGAGAGCGGCCACCGATTTCTTCAGGGCGTCTTATTCGATATCACCGAGCAGAAACGGATCGAGCGATCATTGCAGGATAATCTGGAATCGCTTGATATCCTGCGCTGCGAGCTTGAACGACAGGTGAATGACCGGAACAACCAGCTTCATCAGACGATGACCAGGCTCCATCAGGAGGAGAACCAGCTCAATCAGTCGCGTCATATGGCGATGATCGGAACCATGGCGTCGGGTATCGCCCACGAGATCAATAATCCGCTCGGCGCGATGCTGATCGCCGCGCAAGTCGCCATGCGCCAGGTGTGTCAACTGGAACACAACCCGGCCCTCCGTGAAATGTTACAACTGATCATCCATTCCATACAGCGATGCGATCATATTGTGAAGAATCTTCTTCAGCTTGCGCGTTCGGGCCGATCGATCAAGCAGCGAGAGAACCTTGCCGCCATCATCCGGCATGCCTGTGAAATGGCGAGCCAGATGATTGATCGGGATACCATCGAAATACAATGTACACGAATACCGCAAGCCTGTTGTTGTTTATTGAATGCGATTGAAGTGGAACAGGTCCTGGTCAACCTGATCCGTAACGCAGCCGAGGCCGGTGCCGGGTGGATCCGTATTCAGGCCCATCGTAACCAGCCGCCCGGGCGAGTCACTGTAACGGTAACGGACAACGGGCGAGGGATGACCGAAGAACAGTGCCGGCATGCCTGCGAGCCGCTTTACACGACCCGGCGTGATGACGGTGGGAGCGGCCTGGGGCTGATTATTTCGGAAACCATCATTAATGACCACGGCGGCCGGCTCCTGTTGAAGAGCAACGGCAACGAGGGCACCTCCATCTGTTTCGACCTGGCCATGGTTACATCAGACAGGAACAGACATGAACAAACCCGTGAGAATCCTGCTCGTCGAGGATGATGAAATGTACCGTCTGGCATTATCGCAGTCCCTTGCCGATGCCGGTTATGCCGTCACGGCAGTTGCGGGCAGCAGTGCGGCCATCGGCATTGTGGAAGCTGTTCGGCCGGATCTTGTAATCAGCGATTGGATGCTGCAGGATTCACTGCACGGCCTTGAACTGATACAGGCGTTACGCGATGAAGGGATAGGCTGTCCGGTGATTCTCATCTCCGGTTATCCTTCTGTTTCGCTTGAGAAGCAGGCACGTGACCTGGGCGTCGCCTCGATCCTGGCAAAGCCTTTTTCTGTAGAAGTACTATTTCGTGAGATTGACAATGCGCGACGTGAAGCGGTGTGCGGAAGGTGAAGGGCTCGCGGGTTTTCCTGATCGGGGGGTTTCGGCTGGGGGGTAATTCATTCGTTGATAGGTAATTGGTTCGTTGCTTTTCAGGCGTGTTCACTGATTACCGTCTCGGTGTAACAGTAGAGCGTCATTATTTTGCAGGAGAGGGGATTTCAATGAGTATGCTGTGATTGGTTCAGGCATGTTTTGAGCGGAAAAAGTCCTTTTGCCCTTCCACCTTTGCAAGGTTAGCATAGGAGCAACTGCCTGAGTTCAGATGTACCATAATACATGTAAAGGATGATGAAATATGAGTTTGGACGCTTTTTTCGCACCTGCTTCTGTTGCTGTGGTTGGTGCTTCGCGGGAAAAGGGCAAGGTGGGTTATGAGATTCTGATGAATATTCTGCAGGGCGGGTACGGCGGGAAAGTCTATCCAGTGAATCCGAAGGCGGAAGAAATAGAAGGCCATCGATGCTATACCGATCTGGCGGCGATTGGTGAAGTACCGGATCTGGTGATTATTGTAATACCGGCCCGATTTGTACCGTCGCTCATGCAGGAATGCGCGCGGTTGAAAATCAAGTCGGCGATCATCATTACGGCGGGTTTCAAAGAGGTGGGCAAGGAGGGGGCGGATCTGGAAAGGCAAGTGGTTGAAATAGCCCGCCGAAGCGGGATGCGTGTCATCGGCCCGAACTGCCTGGGTGTGATTTCGCCGGTACACCAGTTGAACGCGAGTTTCGGAGGTGATCTTCCCGATGCGGGCGGAATCGGTTACATATCGCAATCCGGCGCGTTGTTGGCTGCTATTCTGGATATGGCAAATGCGAACAAGATCGGCTTCAGCGCCCTGTTCAGTATCGGAAACAAAGCCGACGTCGATGAACTGGATGTGATTCGTGCACTTGGCAATGACAAGGCCACGCGAGTCATCGCCGGTTACCTGGAGAGCATAACAGACGGCGACGGTTTTGTACGGGAGGCCGAACAGATATCACATGACAAGCCAATACTTCTGATGAAATCGGGCGGAACGGGCGCGGGCGCGAAAGCGGCGTCATCGCACACGGGCAGTCTGGCGGGCGGTGAGGTTGTTTACGAGAGTGCCTTTATCCGTGCGGGAGTCGTGCGTTGCGAGTCGATTGAATCGCAGTTTGATTATGCACAGGCGTTTGCGTATCAGCCGCTACCTGCCGGCGATTCCGTGGCGGTGATCACGAACGCCGGCGGACCCGGCATCATGGCCGCCGATGCAGTCGAACGAGCGGGGCTCCAGTTTGCACAGCTTACCGAGCAGACGGTTATGAAACTTAAGGAGAAGCTGCCGGCGGCGGCGAATTTCTATAATCCGGTCGATGTCCTCGGTGATGCGCTTGCCGACCGTTATGAATATGCATTGAAGGTGGTGCTCGATGACCCCAACGTGCACAGTGTCCTTGTTCTGCTTACACCTCAGGCGATGACGGAATCGGAAAAGACGGCCGAACAGGTCGTCCGAGCCTCGCAAGCGAACGGTAAGAAGCCCGTGCTGGCGAGTTTCCTGGGCGCGGGTAAGGTCATGGGTGCCATCCAGGTCCTGCGCAGCGGCGGTGTGCCGCAATACGACAGCCCTGAAACCGCCGTTCAGACCCTTCGCGTTATGACGAATTACGTACGGTGGCGACAAAGGCCGAAGCGCGTGGTGAAGCTTTTCCCCGTGAATCGTCACCGTGTGGAGCGGATCATCGAACGGAATCTGAGACGTGGGATGCACGAAATCGGTGAAATGGAGTCAAAGGAGATTCTCGAGGCGTACGGATTCGTCACACCGAAAGGCTCGATCGCCACGACCTCGGAGCAGGCCGGTAACATCGCCGATCAGCTTGGTTATCCCGTGGTCATGAAAATCTGGTCGCCAGACATCATTCACAAATCGGATGTCGGGGGTGTGCGTGTGGGGCTACGGCATCGCCAGGAAGTGATGGACGCGTTTGATCTGATGATGTATCGCATTCCTGTAAAAATGCCCGAGGCACAGATTCTCGGCGTCCTTATTCAGCAGATGGTCAAGTCAGGCCAGGAAGTGATTCTCGGGATGAACCGCGACCCGCACTTCGGCCCGTTGATGATGTTCGGTATGGGCGGGATATTCGTCGAAGTGTTGAAGGACGTTGCGTTTTATCTTGCTCCACTGACGGCCGAGGAAGCACGTCAGATGCTCATCAGCACGAAGACCTATCGCATGCTTCAGGGCGTACGTAACCAGGAAGGCGTTGACATCGACGCCGTGGCCGAGGCGCTTCAGCGCCTTTCCCAGCTTGTAACGGAGTTTCCGCAGATCAAGGAGATGGACATCAATCCGTTTGTCGTGGGTCCCCCGGGAACGACACCGATTGCCGTTGATGCACGTATCCGTGTTGATCAGGTGCGGCGAGCTTAAATACGTTGTTCCAGGTTGGATCAAGCGTGTGACTTGGGGAACAGCGAATAATATTTCGTCTTGTGTATATTGCTCGATCCCACGGCATCATGCATGTCGATCCCATGGTAAAAGATCGGCATGCAGTGCTTCGGTGGGTTTGGGTTGCTCGGGCAGTCCAAGTCAGTACATCGGTCGTCAGGATACGACCACGGTCTGCTGTCCGTGTCGCCGTATGGTTGTTTATTCGACCTGTGCGGTATGAATGGGGGAACCGGCGGATTCAGCGGCACGGCAGACTGCCTGGTAGAAGTTCCGGTCGCCTTTGACTTCGCTGGAAACGGGGAATGAGACGATCAACCCGTTCTTCAGTTCGAGTGTGATGGTACTATCGATGAAGAATGATTCCTCATGGTGAAAGTCGACATCGGCGATTTCATCGAACTGGACGACGTGTGAGGGTGACCGTCCTCGCTGGTCGCTGTAGATGACGAGTTTACGGTCGCTGATGAAATAGAATCCTTCCTTGATATCCATCAGGCCGTCGGAATAGAAGTATGAGATTTTTTCGTCGGGTTCGAGCAGGCCGAGGTTCTGCAATTCGGTAATATACTCGGTTGGCATCTGATTCCCGGTACAGACGCTTGTGGCGGGTGCATTGGCACCGAGTACGGCGAGCAGTGAGAAGCAGCTTACGCAGGAGAACAATCCGCCGCCTGCGAAGATGATCAGGACCCATCCCCACCAGGGGACAGTGTTGCGATTTCCCCGTGGCTGATTCCACGGCTCCATTGATTCCGGCGGCGTCGGATACTGGTAGTTCATGTATGCTTTCTCCCCTTGTTCGGTTGATGCAACACGAGTCCGGATAACTCATTGATCAGGCCGAAGCCCATCCTGTTTATCGCCTGAACTGGAAGAAAGGTTGATTACTGCAATCACGTAATACGTGACGGACACCGGAACCAACGATGAAAGGTGAAAAAAAGAGGGGTTTCAGAAATGCTTATTATCGATCACTTCGCGATAGACGGCAGCATCATCGTCGGAGAAGCAGCAGAAGATGACTTTTTCCGGTTTGTTGAATTCTCGCAGGTGATCCCATGCATTTCGGACGGCGACTTTTGCAGCCCGCGGTTTCGGGAAGTGATAGACGCCGGTCGAAATTGCGGGAAACGCAACTGATGTACATCCCAGTTCCATGGCGAATGTAAGGCACTGCCGATAGCAGGAAGCGAGCAGCATATCTTCCTTGAACCGGCCGATGGGCACGTCGTCGCCGACTTCGCCCGCATGCCAGACCGGACCGACGGTATGGATGATATGGCGAATACCCTGATATTCGAGATCGAAAGCGGGTGTCATTTTGGCAAGCCCGGTCGGACAGCCGCCGAGTGACCGGCAATGTTCCTTAAGTTGCGGGCCGGCTGCCCGGTGAATTGCCCCGTCGACGCCGCCGCCGCCCATGAGTGACTGATTCGCCGCATTGACGATTGCATCCACCTTCAATCTGGTGATATCGGCCGTTACTACTTCAATATGATCAGCGACTTCATTATCCTGCATGATCCTGTTCCAGAAAACCGGTCAACGTTGGATGTCGTACGATACAAGCAGGCAGACCGGCGTCAATCGTTCGGTTTTACCTCGGCTCATGCCAACCTGCCGAGTCCCGCAATGCGATCGGTCGATTGAGCAGTTCCTTGAGTACGACAGCCTGTCTGAGCATCGCCGGTGACAGGCGTCCGGCTGATATAATGGACGTCATCGCCCGCGTGACGACCTGATCGGTTACAGCGGTGTGCGGGGACAACCGGCTTGGCAGTGGATGGCGATTTCTTTCCTGTTCGCTGATGCGATGGATATTCTCCATTTCGTTCAGCAGGGTATGCTGATCCGTTGCGGGGCCGGTAATAACGGGGCGGCGTTGTGTCACCGGCTGTCGATGGCGCTGGGTATGTTGCTGTTGCTGCTGACGTCGTCGAGCCTGTTGTTGTTCATAGGCCTGTCGGCGAGCGAGTTCGGCTTCGCGTCGGGCCTGCAACTGCTTCTGCTCCTGCTCCCTGCGGCGGTGCCTCAATGCCTCGCGTTCACGTTCGAGTTGTTCACGGGGTGATTTGTATGCTCGATTGTCAGCGGGCGTGTCCTGTGTTTGTGAACTTCGCAGATCGCCGGCGCGACGTTCATATTCGGCTTTCGCCCGTGCCCTGGCGATTCGTTCGGCCATGCTCAGATTACCCGGTTCCGAATCGATCCCTGTAAGTTCCATCGGCGGGTGTTGACGCTGCTGAGCCTGTTGCTGGAGTTGTTCGCGACGTTTCTCGGCGACGGTATCGAGCCGGCCGCCGAGTCGGCTGTGCATACCTGATTCCCGTCGGCGTCTGAGTTCACGTTCTTCCGATTTCTTTTTGACCCAGTTTGTGATCGCTGAAGCGATCATGATCACAATAACGACGGCCGCGCCGATTACTTCCTCGAATTCGACGGCCAAGGTCAGGGGTATCCAGTCTGACATGGTTAGACTCTCTTCCTGTGTTATTTCCGCCAGGCCGTGGCGAGGGCAACGGCACGGCACTCATATCAGTGTATCGTCATGTTCGACAAAAAACAGTTCGCGTTGATTTTCATCGCCGGTGACGCGATGCAGTCGGACCTGAAAAACGGGTTCCAGTACTTCGGTTCGCAGGACCTCGGCTTGCGTACCGGTTGCCTCCAACCGGCCGTTCGCCAGCAGCCAGACGTCATCGGCGTATTGAACCGCCAGGTTCAGGTCATGCAGGACAACCAGCACGGCAAGACGGCGGTGGTGGGCAAGGTATCGTAAAAGCTGCATTGATCGGTGGATATGCCATAAATCCATATGGCACACGGGTTCGTCGAGTAACATGATTGCGCCATCATCGTACGACTGTGCCATGGCGCGTGCCAGGAGAACACGCTGCTGTTGTCCTGCCGATAAGTGCATATATACACGATCGCAGAGTTCATGTAGTCCGCACAGATCAATGGCGGAATTCAGTGCATCGCCGCCGGGTCCGTAAACATACCTGCCCATCTCGATCACCTGTCGTACGGTGAAATCGAACGCCAGGGCACTGTGTTGGGGGACATAACTGATCAGCTTAGCGCGGCGTGGGACGTGGATATCCGATAGGGATGTGCCCGCCAGTTCGATTTTTCCGGTATCCGGTTGCAACTGGCCTATCATAATCCTCAGCAGCGTCGATTTACCTGAAGCGTTCGGCCCGATGAGCGCCGTGACTGTCCCGACGAGCAAATCCGCATCCAGCGAATCAAGAACGACATTATTCGCCCGATAACCGAACCGTACATCTCTTAACGCCATGGCCACCTGACCTGCCATAAAACAAAGCTCCTGTTATCTAACGGCATGTTAATTCATTTGTTAGCGATAGGGAAGACGGGTGCTGACCGATAGTCTCTCATTCAATGCCCCATGGCCGCAAGCGCAGTCTAGCTCAAGCCTGAGAATTCGAGCCCGGTAACTGTCTGGTCTTTCCCGTTAACCTGGGTAGTTTATGCCCATTTTTCCAATCTTAACGCTCAGGTTATCCATCGCATGAACCGATCTTATAAATGCGATTTTATTGAAGGACAGGGGTTGTCTTATGGATAAGGAACATCCTCGACCGGTCATGCCGCAGTCACCCGATACCGATCAGGTACTCGGTCTGGTGGGCGAATTGGAAGAGCGTCTGGCGCGGCTGAAGCACTGGCAGCAGGATAACGACAAGCAGATCGAGCAACTGCGTCTTCACAGCCGTCAGGTTGAGGTCGATCGCCAGGAAGTGGAACAGCTCAAACTTCGTCTCAGCGAACAGCAGGCGGAAGTCGAGCGCCAGATTCAGGATACCCAGCAGCGTGCCGCCGAGCTGGTCCAGAAACAGCAGCAGCTTGACGAACAGCAGCATCAGATCAATGCGCGCCAGGAGGCGATCACGGCCGCTGAAACCCGCAGCCGTGATGAAAATCAGAAACTTGAGCAGGCGTGGCAGTCGCTTCGCGAAGAAGAAGCCGCGTTCCAGCAGAAAATGCAGCAGATCGAATCGCAACTGATCGCTGCGAACGAGGAAAAACATACGTATCGGCAGCAGCAGCAGCAGCTTACTCAGCAATGCGAACAGCTTGAAGAGCAGAATCGTCAACTGATTCAGCAACAGCAGCAGTTGGAAGAGCAGCGTCAAAAAGAACTCGATGAGCAGCATCGAAAGCTTGAGCAGGAGCGTCATCAGCATGAACAGGAGCGGAAAGAGCTGAATGGCGAAAGGCAGAAGCTAATTGAACAACAGCAGCAGCTCAGTGACCAGCTCGAGCAGATCAAGGCCGCTCAACACGAGGTCGAGCATCAGAAACAGGAAATTGTGAAGCTGAGGGCTGAGTTTCAGGCAACTGCGGAGCAGACCAAGCATGAACTATCGTCCCGTCATCATGAGCTCGAGGAACTGACCGGGCGTTTCAACGCCGAACGCGCCGAGCTCGAGGAACAGAAGCAGAAGCTTCAGAGCGAGCACAAGGACATCGAGAAGGGGAAGTTCGATCTGAAGTTGCGTTCGGAGGCGATGGATTCCCAGCAGAAGCACCTTGAGCAGGTGCGAGCCGAGTTGGCCGAACAGGCCACGCGGGTGCCTTCCGAGGAAGAAGCCGCTGCAATTATTCATTACAAGGAACAGTTGCAGAAACTCGACCAGGACAGGTTGGCGTTGGAAAACGAACGAGCGACGTTGAACGAACAACGCTCTCAGTTCACTCGCCAGCAGGATCACCTGGCCAAGCGTCAGGCCGAACTGGATCAGCAATGGTCCCGTTTCAATGAGCAGCAGGGCGACCTGGACCGCCAGAAGACCGAATGTGCTCAGCTTACGGCCAACCTGCAGCAGCAGACGCTGGATGTCACCGAGAAATCCAGGCAACTGGATGAACTGGCATCGGAACTGAAAAAGAAGGCCTCCGAGGTCGATCAGAATCGTGACACGGGCAAAGCGTCATTGAAGGAGAATCAGGACCAGCTCCAGGCCGAACGCCAGGCGGTTCACGCCAGGGAAGAGCAGATCAACCATCTGAAGTCGCAGCTCGAGGAGGAGAAGCAGAAAATCAGCCAGTTCGAGCACAAGCTGCAGATGGCGAGGAAGTATTTACAGGTGAGGCGAGACCGGCTTCGCAAGTGCAAGCACCTGATGCGAAAGCGTACGAATGTCCTGCATCGAGCGGAGCAGCAGATTCAGGCGGGCAACGCTGAGTACCTGGAAATCGAGAAAGAACGTGAAATGCTGGCCGAGGTCAAGAAAGCGCTCGAGGCCAGCGAAGCGGCCATGGCCAGGCGGTGGGCCTACAGCCGGGCGACACGGACGGTAGTCAGCCTGATGATCACGATCATGCTCCTCGCGGTATTCAGCTACAGCCTTGGCAACAAGCTCATTACACCGACCTACCAGGCGCATGCGGCCTTGAAGTTGAATCCACCCACGCCGGAGCCGACGGCGGTCAAATGGGTCAGTGACTATCAAACCGCCATTCAGTCCAAAACGACGCTCATGGAGATACTCAATCAGATGGACCAGCGTGGTCTGAGGCTCTTCACCGGCCCCGAGCAGTTAGGTGAGCACCTCAGCCAGTCGCTTGTTGTCACCGGTGAGCCCGGTACGATCGAGTTGGACTATACCTGCACCGACGAGGATCAGGCCGTGGATGTGCTGGCCTCGATCTGCAAGGCCATGCTCAGTTACCAGGTGGCCCAGGATCGCAAGATGCATCGGCCCGAATCGATCCGAATTGATAAGGAGCCGATGATCATTCCCCAAGCCGTCAAGGACGATCGCCTGAAGCTCTCGGCCATGGTATTCGGCGGGTCGGTTGTGGGTATGCTTCTCTTGATTGTCATCATCAGGCTGATTCTGGTCAGGTCACGAAGCGGGATGAGTATAGAATCAACCCCGGAGTTGATGGTCCTGGACAAACCCGAGACCTGGTCACCGCTTCCCCAGGCAAAAGATTAAATTGCACGAATCGCCTGGTTCCAATCCATCTGCTTCCTCCCTTCGCCGTACCCTGATGTCTTGTTCTTTTTACCGTCTCCCGGCTTGACAGTTCCGTCAGTCACGTTAAACTGTCCGATTCGCTGTACATGCGTATGTAATAGATGGATCCAGAACATGAACCGTCAGACTTTTCAAGCTGTAAATGATGTAGTACCAAAGAATTGGCTGCTTTTCGACGCGACCGACCAGGTTCTCGGCCGGTTGGCTGTCCGTATAGCGGTTATCTTGATGGGCAAGCATAAACCCGAATATACTCCGCACACCGATGTGGGTGATTTCGTGGTAGTGATCAACGCCGAGAAGATCAGGTTAACTGGTAATAAGATCGACCAGAAATTCCGTCAGACCTTCACGGGTTATCCCAGCGGCCGTAAGGTTACCAGCTATCGTCAGATGCTCGAGCACAAGCCCGAGTTGCTGTTGCACGAAGCGGTGCGCCGGATGCTGCCGAAAAACAAGCTCGCTCGCAAGATGATCAAGAAACTGAAAGTGTACCGCGGCCCGGAGCATCCGCATCACGCTCAGCAGCCCAAAGCCGTTGATCTGTGAAAATGAATGGATATCCACCGTTTCAGTCGGATTTATGACACGGTTAACACAATGAAGATAACGCCATGATGGAAAACATGAATACTACGACAGTTCAGGACGCCGCCGAAGCGATCGCAGCACCGACGCTCCAGACCAAGCCGGTCACGCCTGCTGCGAAACCCGATGCAGGCGGTTTTATCTGGGGGACGGGCCGGCGAAAGACAGCTATAGCGCGTGTTCGCGTGAAGCCCGGAGAAGGCAAGTTCCTGGTGAACAAACGGAAGATCGATGTCTATTTCACCGAGCCACAGCACCGCGAGGCCTGCCTGGCACCGCTGAAATCGACAAATACCAATGGCAAGCTCGATGTGCACGTCAACGTACACGGCGGTGGGATCACCGGCCAGGCCGAAGCGATTCTGCTCGGTTTGGCGCGAGCGCTGAAGGGATATGACCCGTCGCTTGAGCCCATTCTGCGTGATAACGAGTTTCTTACGCGCGATGCCCGCGAAGTCGAACGCAAGAAATACGGCCAGCCGGGTGCGCGTCGTAGATTCCAGTTCTCGAAACGCTGAGCCTGTAATCCTCACACCCCACACCAACCCACTACAGTGGCAAGGCCAACAGTCCATGCCGAATTTTGCCGACCGGCGAACAGGCTTTTGGTTCGTGGCTTGCGTTTGAGGAAATAGTCAATATCAACTCGTTTTGTGTATATCGCTCGACCCCACGGGGCTTGAAGGCTTGTCAATTTCCGATTCCCGAATTGTAAAACACATCATCCTTTCAGACCGCTTGTCGTCAATGAAAGCACCAGATAGCGTTGGCAAAAGGCGAAAACGAGAAGTACGGGCAGGGTGGCCATCATGCTGTACGCCATGATATCTCCCCATTGGATGGGCGGTAGTGTATAGAAATGTCCGAGACCGACCTGGACGGTTTCGTATTCCGGTTTGTTGGTCATGATCAGTGGCCAGAGGTATTCCGACCAGTGCAGGGTGAAATCGAGTACCGCGCACGTCGCGAGAGCGGGCATTGACGCGGGCAAGGCGATCTGGAAGAAGATCCGGTACCACGTGGCGCCTTCCACCTTCGCCGCCTCCTCCAGTTCACGTGGAAACGACAGATAATATTGTCGCATGAAAAAGACATTGAATGCCTTGGCAAGGTAAGGCAGGAACAGTCCCGGTAGGGTATTTACCAGTTGAAGTTTCATACCGAGCATGATGAACAGTGGAACGGCAAGGGCTTCGAACGGGATGATGACCAGTGCCACTACGATACCGAACATGAAATCCCGGCCGAAAAACGTCAAGCGTGCAAAGGCATATCCGCACATCGCATTGACAAACAGACCCACGACCATGATGACGCCGCAGAAGGCGCCTGAGACATACAACGTGTTGATGAAATCGACGCGGTGAAAGACATCGATGTAATTCTGAAAATTGACCGTAGTGGGCAGGAAGTCGCCTGCCGATTCGATCCGGCGGATCACCTGTTCATCTGGCAGGAATGACCCCCTGACCATCCAGAGCAGGGGAAAGAGGAAGATGATACCCGCTGCGAGTGCGAGGGCGAGCATGAACGCCGATTTCATCCGGTTTTTCCGGCGGCGGTTCATGCACGCTCCTCTCGTGGCATCAGGTAACGCTGAATGAGCGTGACGAGCAGAACGATCATGAAAAACAGCACGGATATCGCATTAGCCCGGCCGTAGTCACCGCTGGTGAAGGCTTCGTCGTAGAGCATCAGGATCAGAGTCTGCGTGGCATGTTCCGGCCCGCCGTGTGTGATCAGGTGCGGCTGCACGAACAGTTTGAACGCGAACACGGTAGTAATGAAGACAACGAATACCGTGGTATTTCTCAGCAGGGGTACGGTGATATAGAAGAACTGTTGGATGCGATTGGCCCGTTCGATCGAAGCCATTTCGTACAATTCGCCGGGGATCGCCTGCATACCTGCGAGGAAGATCATCATCTGAAAGCCCACCCCCTGCCAGATCGACATTGCCACCAGGCAGTTCATGGCCTGGCCGGGGCTATCCAGAAACGACCGGCCGGGCAGGCCCAGCATATCGAGTATCGCGTTGAATACGCCGAACTCGGGATTGTACAGCAGCGACCAGACGACCGACAGAACCGCCATCGAGACGACCACGGGCATGAAAAAGCACACACGAAGCAGTCGTTTCCATAACGCACTACCATTGACGATCGATGCGAAAACCAGCGCCAGGACAGTCTGCACCGGTACGACAACCGTTACGAAATAGGCCGTATTACCGAGCGCCTTGAGAAACAGCCCTTCGGTGAACAGTGACTGATAGTTGTCGAGGCCGACAAACTTGTGTAGGTCGGGATTGAGCAGAGTTCGGATACTCTGATTTGTGAAGCTGTTGTATACGGCGAAGAGGAAGGGTGAAATCACGAAAAAAAAAGCAGCAGCATCGCCGGTAATGAAAGAACCCATCCGGCCTGACGATCCAGTACGTCAATGAGCCTGGCAATCGGCCTGGGTTCCGGCATATCGGGTGCGTTCATAGCGGTTGTCATAATAGCAGATTATGATCCAACGTGAAAAGTCGCCGGGTTGCGGCGATGTGGTAACCCTTGAAAACCTGATAAACCTGCGACCTTGTGATCATCATTCGACAACATCATCAACATATTCTGCAATATCACATCATGTCACTGTAATCCTACATCATTATTTTTCCATCTCTCCGCAACGCCATCGAGTGCTTGCTTAACGTCAGAGCCGCGAGCGATGTCTTCGAATGCGCGTGACAGTTCCGTGGTAAGCGTGGCGTACGCCGGTGTTACCGGTCGTGCGTGGCCGGATTCCCGTAACTGTTCGATAAACAGACCGCGTGTATCGACATATTCCGGCATGAGTGCAATCGCACTGTTACGTGACGGTATTCCGCCGTTGGCTGTACAGATCGGCATGATTCCCCGGCGGGCGTCGACCAGCCACTTGAGCACAGCCGCTGCTTCGGACTTACAGGCTGATTGCGAGGAAATGCCCCAGCACCACGAGCCCGATGGCGAACTTGATTGTTCAAGTTTCGGCAGCGGTACCAGTTCGAAATCGATATCATGCTCACGGTAGAGCGGCCAGCGGTTGAACACACCCCACGCCATAGCCGCCCTACCATCGCGAAACTGGCCGGGGGGGATGTTCTTTGATGTCAGTTCTTCAGTGAAAAGACGCTGCCATTTCTCCATGGCTTCGATCGACTTGCTGCTGTTCACGTATCCGTTCGCCTCGATGCCATCGGGTGATAGTATCCGGCCACCATTCGACCAGATGATCGGTGTAAAAGCGTACGTGAGCCACTCACCCGACCATGGCATGAATGTTTCGAGTGGCAGGATGTCCGGTTGTTTCGATTTGATCTGTTGCAGTACGTCAATGAATTCGTTCCATGTCCATGCCTGTGAAACCGTATCCGGCAGGTCTGTTATGCCACAGGAAGCGAGGATCGGCTTGTTGCAGAACAAGACCACCGTCGACTCGAAGGCACCGAGGGTATACAGTTGATTGTCATACGTGCCCTGAGTGATGATCGTCGGCAGGAAATCCGCACGTTCGGATTCGGTGATGAACGTATCAAGTGGAGCAAGCACGCCCAGCGAGGCGAAGTGGGCGGTATAGGGTCCGTCGACATCAAGCACATCGGGCAACATGCCGCTGATCGCAGCCGCATTGACACGCTGGCCGTAGCCCTGTTCCTGTTTGAACTCGAGTTGGACGGTGATATTGTCATGGCTTGCGTTGAATGCATCGATAATTGTCTGAATGGCGGCCTTTTCCTCGGGTTGCCCTTCGTGGGCCCACATCACGACCGTGGTCACATTGTCCATCGAGGACTCTTCCCGTCCGTTATCACAGGTCGGAACAAGTATGACCGTTGCCAGGGCGATGCAAAAGAACACAACAAAGCGAATGATACGTATCATGATAAACCCCAACGCGTTAGAGTATTTCAGTTACCATCGGAACAACCGCGAATCGATCCGTACGCCGCTTGCATGATAGTGAATTCTGTACTGATGTAAAAAACCCGAAGCCGGTGCGATGTCGTCCGTGCTCGAATCCTGACATCCGGCGGGTGGAGGGCATGAATGCATGAGTCATGGATGAAAAAGTTCAAGGTTGTGAAAAGACATCATTCAGTGCCCGATCCCCCTCCCACCCCCCACCCA
>CAYRND010000054.1:0-22645 GCA_964425365.1 uncultured Phycisphaeraceae bacterium | reverse complement strand
CCTAAAGGATTCGCCTGAAGGCGAGGGTTTTAAACCCATCGCAGGGACAATAAAGATCGGCGGGCATTAAGATTTGCAGGGATTCAGAGTCCGCGATCCTGAAATGGAATGAACTGAATATCACACGATTTCTTCTCAACCCGTCTGTTGCCATACTCCCTGTTGGTTGAGTGATGAAGAAGCCCATAAACAGCAACAGCGGCCGACTGATCCGTGATGGCGGATCAGATGGCCGCATGTTTCATGTGTTCAGTCGCAGGAAGCTTATTGCTTCCAGGAATAAGCCAGTTCCTCGGTTTCGACCGATCCACTGTGAGCGAAGAACAAGTCGTAATTCCATTCGAGAACCTGACTCCCGCCTGACGCGATATGGTCAATCGTGTCTGATACACGATTGCCGGCGAGATAGTGATCGTCGTAGGTCCACTTCGTTCTCGCCATGCCGCTCGACGATGACGCAGGCACATCAACATCACTCACGCTGACCGTGAACAGATGATGGTCGTCAAAATCCCATGTATCTTCGACCATGCCGACGTGCATATGCGAACATCCGACCATGACAAACATTGCTGCAACTACTGATATCCTGATGATGGTGGCCATGCAGCCTGCTCCTTTCAAATAGTTGGCATCCACTACTGATATCCGCTGCCTGTACCGGCGGCGATGCGCCGGAAATTACCTGTGAGATGATAATGGCAATTCTCACGTAAATAATCAAGCTATTCCTGTATTTGTTTTCAGTTAAGATTGTGAGGCGTGGTGTGTCGTTCGCTGTCGCTCTGTTGACCCTATAACACCCATTATCAACTGACTCGCCTTGTTATTTCAGGCGTATCAATGCCATTCCACATCGATAGCTTGATAGATATTCGAGGTCGACCCCGGTTCTCCGGCAGAATCGGCCGGGCCTATGCGACCTTCCGGCGACTGTGTTCGTGATACCGGGACGGCCGCCAGTTGTATTGCCTTGTAATGTGTGACAGGTCGACAAGGCTGGTGATCTGGTCGATCGGCCTGTTCAAGGTGACGTCTGCATAGGCTTGTCTGATCAGCCATGCAGGGTCGGCGTCCAGCCAGTTGACCGGCTCGGAAGGCTGGAGGCACTGGTAACCCGGAACGGGCGTGGTCAGAACGGCACAGATCAGTGACGCCCCGTCGTCGAGTGTCAGCCATGTGAATGCTTCATCGATATGGACCCATTCGGCAATGCGGCCCTGGCAGTGTTTCCGTTGCTGGGCATCCCAACCGGGTGTCACCATGGCCGGGAAGCGAAGGGCGGTGCAACTCAGGTGGGGGAACATACCGGCGTAATATGCAAGCAACTGTTCGCCGGTCTGTTTGCTCGTGCCGTACAGATTGCCCGGCCTGGCGGGCATCGAGCCGTCGAGCGGCAGATAGGCCAGTGAACTCGGGGCGTCCATGTTGACCCCGGTCCGGCTGCCGCTGATGACCTGGATCGAACTGGCGAAGATGATCTGATGGACACCGGCATCCAACGCCACCTGAAAGACATTGGCGTTCATCGTGACGTTTTCGTTGAATACCAGTTGGGGCGGTCGCCTCGCACCGGCATGCGGGTGATTGCCCAGGTGAACCACGGCGTCACAGCCGTCGGCCAGCGGGTAAAGCCCGACATCATCAAGCAGGTTGCAGACATGGATTCGAACGGGATAGTCGTTCAGACAGACGCGGTCCGTCGCGACCAGTTCATGGCCCTGTTGCAGGATCGCCTGGCCGAAGGTTCGGCCGAGTTTGCCTGCTGCACCGGTTAGAAGCACTTTCACTGACTTCCTCCGCCGGGAGACCATTACCTGCCGGTTCGTCTCTCCGCTGTTAACAGCATCGGCATCCCATCTTGAGAACTTGGCAAGCAGACTCAGATCAGTCCATCGCGTTGTCTGCATTCGCAACACATTATCAGACCCTGCCACAATCGCTGGTTGATGCGAAATCAGCCCAGACAGCATACACCGACACCGTCTGGTCCGAACCGCCTGATTACCCCGGCCGCTGCCTTATCCTTATATCCCGTTTAGCCGAATTCAGGGTAAATACGTATCGCTTCTATCTCGCCAAAGCGATTTATCGGCCATCGGTAAGACGCGGCCCGGCACCGGCGGCATTGAGGACTGCATCGCGTATGCAAACAAGAAATTATGGGTGACTTCATCATCAACCAGTTGGATTTCATCTACTGTCTCTATGGACTGCTGATGTTGCATATGGCGGTCACCTGCCGCGTGCTGTCGCGGAATATCGAGAATACCATGCCATGGCACTGGCTGTCGGGCTTCGGTTTATTCGGCGCCGGCTATATATGGCAATGCATGTTCTATGTCAGCCTGTCCGACCAGTCTCCGGCGATCGAATGTATCCATATCGCACTCCTTCTGGCGGCGTTCTTCTGCCTGATGGAATTCGGGCGACGCGGCGGACGGGCCACCGGTCGGCGGAATATCAACCCGTACCTGATCTATACGACTGCGGCCGTGTTATTCATCCTTGCCGGCGTTACCGGATTGGCGAATGCGAAAACATCGCTTTACTACCTGTTGGGACTGCCCGGCGGGCTATGGGCGTCATGGTCGATTTGGCGCTATACCCGCATGGCGGAAACAACGAGTAGAACCATGATGACATGCGCGGGATTGCTTGCCGTGTACAGTCTGAGTCTCGGTCTGTTTCCACCAGGCGATGGTCTCGCACCTGCATCAACCATCAACGAGGCGACTTTCATAACCTTGTTCACCATCCCCGTTCAACTGCCACGACTTATTCTGGTCGGCCTGTTCTCGTTCCTGATCTGGCTGCATTACTGCTATACCAGGCAGCAGGCCTATCCCGAGATCAATGTCATCAGGAACCGACGGTATGAGCTGGTGATCGGTACCACGGTAACCTGTATCGTCATCATCGGCTTCATCAGTGCGGTTTTGATCGACCAGTGGTTACAGAACCGGTCGAGAAACGACTTACTGAACCTGACCGTGGTATCAGTTGCCACAATTGATCGTAACCTGGCCGATGAACTGGCGTGGGATGAAAGCGACCTGGGCCGACCTGCCTACGAGCGGCTCAAACACTGGCTGATACTGCTGCGTGAAGCGAACCCCGGCTGCGTGTTCGCATCACTGATAGGTCTCGAGGCCGACAGGTCATATATCCTCGTGGATTCGGAATCCCCGGACTCGGAAGATTATTCACCCCCGGGTCAATATTACGCGGAGGCCGATCCCGAGTACCTTCACGGCCTGAAGACCAGCCGACCGTTTGTCATCGGCCCGATCAGCGACCGGTGGGGCACGTGGATTACCGGCTGTTCGCCGGTACTGACAGATTATAAAGACGGTAAGTCGGTCACACTGGCTCTGGATTTCGAAGCCTCGGAACTGGCGGCTCATACGGCACAAATGCGGCTGCTCGCTCATCTGGTAACCATCGCCGTCTGCTGCCTGCTCTATGGTTTTCTGTTCGTTCACCAGAAAGAACAGATCAGTGCCGCCCTGATGGAAACGTCGGAAAAGCGCTACCGAAGCCTGGTCGAAGGTTCTCCGGACTCAGTCTTTCTTTTCGATCGTACCGGGCGCATTATTTCTGCCAATGAACACGGCCGACTGGCGGATTACTGGCAGAGTGGCGAACTGATGAAATCGCCGTTTCTTTCACTCTGGCCGGAATCCGCTCGTCCGACCGTCCGGAATGCGGTAGACAAGGTTGTGGAACATCACGAACAAGCCCGGTTCGAGGCCATCAGCCACAGACCGGACGGCGGTGAAGTCATCCTGGACGTTACGCTCAACCCGATCCTGAGTTCAGACGGCCGGCTTCGCCGGTTCGTCGGTATCTGCCGCGATATCACGGATCGCCAGCAGGCCAGGCAGGAGCTGGAAGAGAAGACACGGCTGCTGCAGGCCATGCTGGACGGCATTCCCGATTCGATTTCAATCATGAAGCCGGACCACACGATTATCGCGTACAACCAGGCGGGTTATGACATGCTCGGCATGTCGCCGGCAGAGACCCACGGGCGCAAGTGTTACGAATTGATGGGCTTCGACAAACCCTGCGGGTTGTGCTCAACGCGAAATGCGTTGCAACAGAATCGCATCGAAGTACTCGAAAAATATCTGCCGCATTTCAGAAAATGGCTCGAGTGCCGCTCCATGCCCGTCCACGACGATGAAGGACGGATTGTCCTGATCGTAGAACAACTGCGTGACATCACCGACCGGAAACTGGCCGAGGAAAAGCTTCGTCAGACCAACGAAGACCTGGAACAGCATGTCAGAGATCGCACGGACGAATTGTCACGAAAGAATGTGATGCTGAGTAACGAAGTCATTCACCGCAAAAAAATAGAAGCTGAACTACGAGAGGCGAAAAACGAAACCGAACGTATCAACCAGGAGCTGAAACGTGCGATCCTGCGAGCGAACCAGATGGCCGAACAGGCCGAACAGGCCAATATCGCAAAAAGCGAGTTCCTGGCGAACATGAGCCATGAAATCCGTACTCCGCTGAACGGCATCATCGGTATGACCGACCTGATGTGCGATGCCCGGTTGACGGACGAACACCAGGAATATGTCGATATCATCTACGGCAGCGGCCAGACGCTGCTGACCATCATTAATGACATCCTCGACTTCTCGAAGATCGAAGCGGGCAAGCTCGACCTGGAATCGATTGATTTCGATCTGAGACTGGCACTGGAGAACATCATCGACCTGCTGGCGATGAAAGCCCAGGCCAAGGGCGTCGAACTGTCATTCATTATCGATCCTGATGTACCTTCGCTGCTTAAAGGCGACCCCGGCCGGCTTCGACAGATCATCAGCAACCTGGGCAGCAACGCGGTGAAATTCACCGAACGCGGCGAAGTGGTGATCCACATCAGCATATCGAAGGAGACTGATAATCTGGCGGTTCTGAATTTCGTGGTCAGCGACACAGGCATCGGCATCCCGTCGGATAAGCTGGGACAGCTTTTCAATCCGTTCACCCAGGCGGACAGTTCCGTCACCCGCCGGTTCGGCGGTACCGGGCTGGGACTGGCCATTTCAAGCAGACTCGCAAATCTGATGAACGGCCGGATCGAGGCGGCCAGCGTATCGGGTAAAGGCTCGACTTTCCGGTTCACCGCCTGTTTCGAAAAACAGCCACCCGGAACATCTGCTACTTATGAACCGGTCTACCAGTTCGAAGGCAGGCGGATCTTCGTTCTGGACGATAATGACTCCTGCCGACAGACCCTGCTGCTCATGTTGCAGAGCTGGGGCTGCCTGTGTGATGAAGCGACTGATGGCGATGCAGCATTGCGGCTGCTCAGCGAAAAAGCCGCACAGGGTATTGAGTACGACGCCATTCTCATCGATAAACTGCTGCCGGGTATGCAGGGTGATCAGGTCGGCCGTGAAATCAAGCAGAACCCGCAACTGAATCACATCCCACTGATCATGCTGACGGCGATCGGCAAACGAGGCGATGCGAACCGGGTTAAGGAAATCGGTTTCGCGGCATACCTGTCCAAACCGGTACGTCAGGGACATCTGTACCATTGCCTGGCATCGGTAATGGGCATGGCTGATAATCCGCCGGAGAAGGTAAAACCTGAACTGATCACCCGTCATTCCATTACAGAATCCATCAAGCGTAACCTGAAGATACTGGTAGTGGACGACAACATGGTCAATCAGAAAGTATTACAGGGAATGCTCAGCCGGCTCGGCTATCAGTCGCAGTGTGTATTCAACGGCAGTGATGCCGTCCAATCACTGTCAGAGCAGGCGTACGACCTGATTTTCATGGACTGCCAGATGCCGGTTATGGACGGTTTCGAGGCGACACGGGTCATCCGGGAACCGTCGTCCGCGGTTTTACGCCATGACACGCCCATCATTGCCGTCACGGCGCATGCCATGGTGGGTGACCGTGAACGCTGTCTTGATGCCGGCATGGACGATTACCTCGCCAAGCCGATCAACATGGAAAAACTCGCTGAAATCATGCAGCACTGGACGAATCAGAAGCTCAATGCCGTTCAGGCAACCCACCCGGTGGAACAGGCATCGGAAATCAGCGCCGAGGTATTCGATGTCGCCGATCTGATGACGCGTATCGCCGATGATCTGGAACTGGGCCGTGAACTGGTACAGGCATTTCTCGATGAGATTCCCGACCAGATTGAACAGCTCCGCCAGGCGATCGAGAAGTCGAACGTAGAAACCGTTCGACGGGCAGCACACAGTATCAAGGGTGCTGCTGCAAATGTCAGCGGCAAGTCACTGCAGGCCATCGCATGGGAGATGGAACAACTCGGCAAAGCCGGCCGCGCTAAAGAAATCGCTTCCCTGATGCCTGAACTCGAGCAACGATTCGATACACTGCTTCAGGCCATGAAACAATACCTCAAAACCTGAAATCACCGCTCCCGCTTGCCGGCAGGCAACACTGATGGCACACAATCGCGGCGCCTGGACAGTATATTCAAAGCCATCACCGGTATTCCCAGTACAACAGCCATCGGCAGAGGAGCCTCATGAAAGGATAAATCAAAACCGAGTGTAGCATAGGAATCCATAAGATTCGGATATCCATCAACAAGCATGTTCTCGAGATAGACCTGAAGTACATAGTCACCCGGCTGAAGCGGCATCGAGCCGATCGAATCCGAAATCAGCGACATATCGAGCAGTACCCGGCTCATATCGGCCGACAGCAATTGAATTCCTCCATCTGCCAGGCCGTCAGCACTCCGAACGGTATCCCAATCCATCATTTGTACCGTTACATGCTCATCGACGCGGAACATGAGTTCAAACTGAACGATGACATGAGATTCAGCAGCGAAGTCCGTCATGAATTCATCCATCCACGGTTCAACACGATACTCCTGATCGACCAGGCTGCTGTTTGTCAACTCTCCGGTGAAGGAAATCTCGCTTTCCGTCAACTGGTAACTCGCCCGGGCAAACGCATTGGCAATCGCCAGGCCGGACAGATCGGAAGAACTGGCAATATGGTTCGAATACTGACTTGATTCCGAAACGGCATCGTGGTCACTGTCACTGTTCACAACATGCCCGTCATAAACGGCGTCGGGATAGGGGGCAAACGGATCCTGCCATTCATGCAGATACCGATCGGCTTCGCATATCGTGAGAACATCCATGGATAACTTCGGCCAGGTATCCGAGACATGTAAAACGCCGGCCGCGTTCACCCATGTCGACGATACCGATACGATCACCAGCAACCGGAGGAAAAAATGTCCATTCATCATGATTCTCCCTGGCCAGATTATCCGTTGGGACAACTTGTGCGATATTGACCACACACCAGTCAGCGCCGACGAGCGGAATCATGCTATATCTCGTGCCATATCATGTCAAACACATAACAGGCGTTCGTATCCATTTCACAATAACAGCAGCTATTATCGGTCCTGCCGGGTAATCATTTCTGGAACCGGGGAAACAACGCATCACCTTTTTCAATGACTGTGCCCGGTTTCAACTGGCCCCAGGACGACCATGATTTCAGATCACCCCTGCCTTTATCAACAAGAGCGTTGATGTACGCATCGCAGCCCATCTGAGACCACAGTTGCTCGATTTTACCTGGCATCAACGGCCAGAACATGAGCGAGGCTATTCGAACCGCCTCGGCACAGTGATACAGAATCGTACCAACCTGGGGCAGATTCCGTTCATCTTTCGCCAGGGTAAATGGGCGGGTCACCTCGATGTAGCCATCGATCGCACCAATCAGTTCGATCGCGGCCTGGCAGGCTTTGTCCAATTGATACGACGCCATTGCGGACGAATACTTCTGCGTACACTGCTCCGCCGTATGCATGTACTGATCAGATGCTTCCACTGACGGACCGAGCACAGGAACTTTACCGCCGAAATATTTCCCCGTCATGTTCGCAATCCGGCTGAAGCAATTGCCGATACCATTCGCCAGATCGCTGTTATAAACCTCGATGAACTTCGCATCGGCGAAATCGGCATCGGTCGTACCCATAGGACCGTTGCTCGCCAGGAAATACCGCAGGGCATCGAGGCTGAAGGTCTCGACGTAATGATCGATTTTTTCCAGGTCGATGAAGTTGCCGAGCGACTTGCTCATCTTCTGGCCTTCACTGATCCAGAAACTATGAGCATAAACAAGCCGGGGCAGCGGCTTATCCAACGCCATGAGCATCGCAGGCCAGATCACTGCGTGGAACCAGAGTATGTCCTTCGCAATGAAATGGACATCCGCCGGCCAGTATTTCAATCTGTCATCCGAATCGACCGTGCTCAAATAATTGAACAGCGCATCGATCCAGACATAAATCATATGGCTGTCATCGCCGGGCACGGGTATACCCCACTCGCCGGCGCCGGTCCGTGAAATCGGCACATCATTCAGCCCGTCGCGGATACGGGCGATGACTTCATTCCGCCGGGCAGGCGGCTGCACATCGAACGGTTCACCTCGATCCAGCAGCTCGAGCAACTTATCGCTGTAGGCGCTGAGGCGGAAAAAGTAATTATCCTCCTGCTTGCGAACCAGCGGCTTACCGTTGATCGGCGACTTGTAATCGTATTCCTTGGCTTTGTTCTCCGGAATATATTCTTCCTGGCCGGCGTCATACCATCCTTCATATTGACCGACGTAAACGTCGCCGGTTTCCACCAGTTTCTTCACATATTGCGTCACCTTGACCTTATGCCGGTCCTGACTGGTTCGAATAAAATCATCGTGACTCATCTGCAGGCGGTGAAACGTCTGCTGGAACTGCTCTGCGTTCTGATCGGCCCACGTTTGCGTGGGAATGCCACGCTCAGCGGCGGCATCCACGACCTTGGCGGCGTGTTCATCCGTCCCGGTCAGGAAAAAGGTGTCATCACCCATCAGCCGATGGTACCTCGCTACGATATCCGCCACAGTGGTTGTATAAACATGCCCGATATGCGGCCGATCGTTAACGTAGTATATCGGCGTAGTTACATAAAAACTGGTCGATTGTTCGGTCATAGTGAGACCATTGTATGCCAAATCACAGGAAGATACATGCCCCGCACCCGATCCCGCACATGAAGAAGCAGGTTTACGCGGCCGGAACGACCTCATGAACCGGATGAATGGCGTACGCGATGGTCTGGCGAACCTGATCAACCGCCCCGGCACGACGATCGTCTGTGAGGCCACTATTAACACCTGCCGACCACATGGTTTATCGCATGAATACTCTGCGATACAATTACGCCAATGCGTTTCGGTTACGACATGGCGTATCTTGCTGCGGGACTGATAACCAGCCCGGTTTGGGGATATCGTATGATCCGCACTGGCAAGTGGCGGACCGATTGGTCCGGCCGACTGGGATGCATCAATCAGAAAAAGACTTCGACCGGCCGAAAACGCGTACTGATCCACGCGGTCAGTGTCGGTGAAGTCAACGCCGTACGCGAACTGGTCTCCATGCTTTCAGAACCAGACAGCGGTGTGGAGGTCATTGTCAGCACGACAACCGATACCGGCTATGCGAGAGCCTGCTCGCTGTTCGAACAGGTTGTCCGCTACCCACTTGACTTCAGCCGTGCCGTCAACCGGTTCCTCGATCGCGTGAAACCAGACCTGGTCGCCCTGGTGGAGTTGGAGGTCTGGCCGAATTTCGTCTGTGAATGTCATCGCAGGAATATACCCGTGTGCGTGATCAATGGGCGGCTGAGTGAAAAAAGCCACCGCCGCTATCGAACCGTACGGCCCTTCATCCGGCCGGCGTTCACACGGCTGGCGGCGACAGCCGTTCAGACGGCGGCGTATGCAAGGCGGTTCGAATCGCTCGGCGTTCCCGCGGAACATATTCATATCCTCGACACAATGAAATGGGACACCGCCTGTATCGCCGACCATGTCGATGGTGCCGACGAGTTGGCGATGGAAATGGGCATCGACCACAACCGGCCGATACTGGTCGCCGGGTCAACAGGCCCGGGCGAAGAGCAGATGCTGATCGACCAGCGGCCGAAAGGCGTTCAGCTCATACTCGTCCCGCGAAAACCCGAACGATTCGATGAGGTGGCGAAACTGTCACCCGGCATTATCAGGCGGTCACAGCATCCCGCGGGTCAGCAGCGCCCGGTCGATCATACCATGCTCTTCCTGCTCGATACCATGGGCGAATTGCGGAAGGCGTATGCATTGGCGGATGTGGTGATCGTCGGCCGGAGTTTCAACGGCCAGGGCGGCTCGGACCCGATCGAGCCCGCCGCGCTGGGCAAACCGGTGGTCATCGGCCCGGACCACTTCAATTTCGCCGATGTCGTCGATGCATTTCACGCGGAAAATGGTATGATCGTCACCCGACAGCCCGGCGAAGCCGCCGCCCGGCTGCTGGCCGACCCCGACGAAGCCGATACGCTCGCACGCCGGGGACGCAGTATCATCATGAAACGGCAGGGCGCCACACGCCGACACGATGAACTGATCCGCCAATTGATAAACAAACACACGAAACAAGGGTCAATACCTGCACAGATGTCTGCTCATCCGTAACCGGTGACGCTTGTGCGGGGCGACCCGGGAAACAGATCGAGATCAACATGCCGTCCACACCGCTGCGACAGAATGTTCTGAAAAACGCACGCCGCATTGTCGTGAAAATGGGTACGCAACTGCTCACCCGTCCTGATGCTGATGAGCCGGGCATCGATATCGGCTTCATTACATGTATCACGGACCAGATCGGCCGGCTGCGTGAATCGGGTTATGAGATCACGCTGGTGTCCAGTGGTGCCATCGGAGCAGGCTGCGTGGACCTGAACCTGAAGAAAAGGCCGACTGATATTACCGATCTCCAGGCCGTCGCCGCGGTCGGCCAGCGATGTCTGATGCGACATATGCACGAAGGTCTGATCCGGTACGGCCTGCACGTCGGGCAGATGCTGCTGACCCGCGACGACTTTGATGATCGTGGCAGGTTCCTGAATATCCGCAACTGCATCAGCCGGCTGCATGAACTCGGCTGCATCCCGATTATCAACGAAAATGATACCGTCGCCGTCGATGAAATCCGATTCGGCGATAATGATCTGCTGGCGGCCCTGACGTGTAACGCCCTTCGGGCTGATGCGCTCATCCTGCTGACCGTTGTCGACGGCCTGCTGGATGAAACGGGACAGATTATTGACAGGGTCGACAATATGAATGACTGCCTGAGTATGGTGAAGCAGAACATGAGCAACTGGTCCCGCGGCGGCATGCAGACGAAGCTGGACGCCGCCGGACTGGTCACCGAGGCGGGTGAAATCGCAGTTATCGCCTCCGGCCGGACCGAGAATGTCCTCAAACGCATCCTCGCCGGTGAGAAGCTGGGTACGGTCTTTGTCCCCGCAAATCGAAAACTCGATGCACGTAAACGCTGGATCGGCCTGACCGCCCGGCCGGCAGGGACCATTACCATTGACGATGGTGCGGTGAACGCCATCCAATCTCGCGGCAAAAGCCTCCTGGCCCGTGGGATACAGGCAATCACCGGCAGATTTAAAAGCGGTGAGGTCGTCCTGCTGCGAAACAGGCAGGGGCGTGAACTCGCACGCGGCCTGACCAACTACTCCGACGAAGAACTCGATCTGATCAAGGGCAAACGGTCGGATCAGTTCGAATCGATTCTCGGACGCGCCGCATACGCCGAAGTCGTACATCGGAACAACATGGTGGTTCTGAAATAACATCGTCTGCTGCCATATCAGTTCAACAACGGTTATCGGTCGGCATTTTCGAGCATGAAGGGGCTAAACCGAAAAACCGCTATAACCGATACGATCCATAAGGTGTTATTACCTATTGTTTACCTCCAGGGGTAACCAGCGATTATGGCCATACGAAACAATGATCACATCAGAAAGCTCAGGCACATCGACAGGTGCTTTCGAAACGGCCGGCGAAAGCTGGCTGAAATCGAACTCCATGAGTGGCATCGTCATGAGGACTGTCCACCGACAGTCCGTATCATCCTGGCGGCGATACGCGCGCGCGAGGACAAATTCGACGAAGCGAGGATGATTCTCGATACCATTGAATCACGCGGCCCCCTGCGGGCCGACCCACAGGAAACACAGCTTCTGATCAGCATACTGACGGCGTGCGGCCTGCGAAAGGAAGCCACGCGGCTGGTTCGTCGGTTTTACGACGCACACGGTGATAATCCCCAGATCGCCGAATGGTTACGTATCATGCGGGTCCCCGGAATGCGACACCTGCCAGCGGTACCCGATGCCGCCGTGGAACACCTTGCCAGTGAACTGATCAGTGATCCGGATGTGATCCCTTCGATCATTTTCGCATTCCGGCATAAGCCGCGATCGCGTGATATCACACTGCTGCGCCATGCGATCGCCCGGATTGCCAAGGAATTCGAAACAGACAGCGAGCGAATGGTAATGGTCTGCCAGGCCATGGCAGACCTGGCCGTTCTGCTCGGGGATGATGACGACGCCCGTCGCTGGGCGTATCGCGGGCTGAAGCTCGATCCGTACTCCGCGTCACTGGCACTAATACTGTCTCGCGTTACCGACGACGAAGCCATGGGCCCGCCTGCTCGCACGGTGCTACAGCGGGTTTCGCATCGTTGGCCCATGTACCCTGACATTCGAGCGGCGCTGATTCGCCGTGAACGCGTGGACGGCCGAATCGACAGTGCTCGGGCACGGCTGGCGACATGGCTGCAGAACGACCCGAACTCTCCGATCGCGCGGCAACTCGAGAAGGAACTGGCGGCATGAATCTCTTCAAACAGGAACAGGCCGGCCGCGAACTCGATCTCGCCGAAGCGGCATTGAACGGTTATCTGCTCGATGACGCCTGCAGACACGTCCAGAAAGCGATCGAACTCGATCCGGATAACCCTTCCGCCCGCCTGCTTCAAGCGAGGATTCAACTTCAGTTGAATAATCCCAAAACCGCTATGTCAACGCTCGATACCCTTGACTATCAGTACCCCGAAATGCGTAACAGTCCACTGCTTGCCATTCTCAGACTCGAAGCGTTGATCAAGAGCGGCCACCATGAAATCGCGGTGGTCGTTGCCAATAAGCTCGCCGCTGAATTCGGCGACGACGTTCGCATTCAACGCCTCCTGGCGGGACTGTTTCTCAAACTGCAATTCAACGAGAAAGCAATCGAATCGCTGCAACGTGTGATCGATCTGCAGCCTTCGGATGACAGCAGCCGGCGACTGCTCGCTGAATGCCTCCGTGATTCCGACCCGCAGACGGCAGCGGACCTGCTGCTGTCGGATGTGTCCCGGCGTCATCATCCCGCAGCACGCTTGCGAGCCTCACGACTGCTGCGACAGTGTGAACGGATGCGAGACGCCGAGGACCAGATCATGCAACTGCTGCGACAATATCCCCGCGATCCGCTGCTGCTGATCGAAGCCGGCCAGCTCGCTGATGAAATGGGTGAAGATGAACTGGCAATCAGCCGCCTTGAACGCGCCCTCCAGATCGACGGCGAGCATATCCCCACCGCCATGGCATCGCTGGCGACCACCCATATGCACGCCGGCCGGTTCACGACGGCGGGAACGGTCTGGTGGCGTCTGACACGGCGGGTACCGGAAGATATCGAGGCCTGGGCCGGACTGCTCGTCTGTTGTCATACCACCGGCAAACACCGGCTGCTGGGCAAGGTCGAAAAGAAACTGGCCGCTTTCAGCTCATGCCATGAACGACAGTTGCTACTGTCAAGATTATGGCATCATTCGGCGGCGGCCGTGGCTATGCAACAGGCCGGCCGGCCCGTCAAAAACCAGGTCACGCCCCCTTCACCACTGCGAAAACTGCTGAAGTCGGCAGGCAAGGTACTCAATAAAGTCGCCACCGAATTCGAAAACCGGGCCGATGTACGCTACCACCAGGCCGTCTGCTCGGAGTCACTCAACGATATCGATGACGCCACACGGTCCGTCGCGGCGGCACTGGCGATTAATCCGAACTACGCCGCGGCCCAACGATTGTCAATCCGGCTGGCGGGAAGCAGACGATCAGTCGCGGCGTGATCAGGCGATCAGGGTTCAGATAACGTACAGGGGTGCAGCATGACTCGGGGTCACACATCACACCATCCATCATCAGCATCCGCTGATGAACCGTTTGTATTCAATAACGCTTGTGAAATCCGGCGACCATGTGATACTACGCTTCGCTTTCCTGACGCAGGCGATTGCCTGCATCCGGACTGGCCGGCGGCTGAATGGAATCTGTCCGGCCTGTTCGCTAAATTCTCTCTGATTGCTGATGTCATCCGGTATTCGAAAGCGCACTTCCACGTCGACCTGCCCATCCGGTACGTACACGGCGCACCCGAGGTCATATGGAATGCCGGCCGGTATTCATCCTGCCGGCCGGACCTGGATCAAGCCGAGCGTATCTTCCGGTTTCTCAATCAGCACGGAATTGGCGCCGCACTGACATTTTCCAATCACCTGATCCGGCGTGAACATCTCGATGACCCCACCTGCAACGCATTGCTCGAGCGATTGAACAGGCGAAGTGACCTGAATGCGGTCATTGTGGCCGGCGATCTGCTGTCGGAGTATATTGCCGCCCGGTACCCCGGCATCAGGCAGATCGCATCCGTCATTAAAACCACCGTCGAAAACGGCCGGGGTAATATCGATTATTACAAAACGCTGGAGAAGCGATTCGATCGATATGTGCTGCATCCGGATGACAACATGAACCTACGGCTGATCGAGCAGCTTGATCCCTCGAAGGTGGAACTGCTGGTCAATGAAGAATGCACGCTGAACTATCCGAACCGGGCAAGGCATTATGAAATTCAAGCCAGGCGCCATTGCAACAACTGGCTGCCGCCGGAGACGGATAAGGACCGCATCGCGAAACTACGTGAAGAACAGGTTGCCGAAAAACAGCTATTCGAGCGGGAACTGACACACCTGCTGGAGAATCAATGCCGACAATACCGGCTCGCAAGCGGCAACGCGCTACGCAACTGCAACGTGGCACCGGTTGAAATGAAGCGGCTGTATGACAAGGGTATACGCTTTTTCAAACTTCAGGGTCGCAACCAGCCGCCTTTCCCCTACCTTGTGGACCTGTGCCGGTACATCTTCGAGCCACAGGTCATGGCGCCTTACCTGATCAAGGCATTCGGTTCCCGATTGAAATACAGCGGCCAATGTAGCATGGCATGAGATGACAAGGCCCAGCGGCAATGCCGGCAATCTCTGACGTTATTCAAATCCATAGCTTAATCTGAGTACCACAAACGGATCGGCGTTTTCGATCTTTTCGCCCCGGGCCCGCCACTTGTAGAGACTGGCGAGTACGGCAGCGTCCACGTCGCCGAAGCCCGTGGACCCGAGCAGTCTCGCCTGGTTCACCATACCATCGGAATCAAAGACCAGTTCGACCTCGGTCGATTCGGGTATGGCGGTCAGGCGTGTGATGATCCCGAATTCCGGACGGGCGGTAACGACCTCAATCCCTTCACCTACCAGTACGCCGCCAGGCCGCCATGCGAGTTCATGATCCGTCATCTGAACGGGATCAGCCGCCTGCTCATCGCGTGGGGCAGATGTCGGCCGATCCACCGGCTTCTCGCCTGACGGCGATGCAGGACCAGACGATGTGACTTGACGTTCAGGCGGTAAGATCACCGCCGGACCGGGCAGATCACCCGGCAGATGCCACGGCCGATGCCAGTCTGATGACACAGGTCGATCGACCTGCTTCGATGAAGCCGCTGACTCCTGACGGGCCGGTTCATTCTCGACCCGCTGCACCGGGTCGATCTGGATCGGCGAGCCGGGTTGCGGATCCTGCCGGTCCTGAACGGCCGGTTGCTCGGTAAACGATAACGGTGCCACCAGCTTGCGATAATCTTCATAATCTATCCACGCAACCGTGGTAACAGAGCGGTCCTCGCGGCCGAGCTTTGGATATTCGAGCTCAATCATCGGGCTGTCCACTCTCGGCCGGGTCGGCAGCACGGCGATTCCGCCGCCCGTCAGTAAGAATACGACCAGCGGTAGAAAGACAATATGAATAATCAGCGATACCAGCATGCCGCCGAAAAGAGGCAGATTGACGCCACTGCGATACATGTTGAATGCTGTCCTCTCATCGTTCCGCCGGCAGGCCGACGATACTGAAGTCCTCGATTCCCGCCTGCTTCACTTTATCGATCAAGTCAATCAGAATCGGCCCGCGGTCGACGTGGCCTTCCTCCGGATCAGTCGCCTCGACCTGTTCCATCGCCAGAAACAGTCGCGGTGGCCGCCCGCTTTCCACCTGTTCAACCAGGCGGGCCTGGAACGCCTCCTCGCTCACCGGCTCACGGTTCACGAATAACCGGCCGTGACGATCAATCGTCACGGCTATCATCTCCGCCGGCTCCGCGGATTGCCCGGCCAGAAGCCGTTGCAGCTTAACAGGCATGATCCCGACATGCATCATGGTGGTCAGACTGTATATGAAGAATGTGAGCAGAAGAAAGATCACATCGATCATCGGCACCATCTCCATCCGGGCATTCAGATTATGGCGTCGTACACGCAGCATACCCCTCACATGATACACTTTCGGTGGAAAACACAAACCCGCACTTGACGTTCTCGCCGGTAAATGAATACTGATGTATATGTTATGGGATCGGTGTCGGTCCCAGCGTAATACCGGTGATTCACACCGATATGGAGGCCACCATGAACGATGAACATCATGACCAGCCGAATATGAATCCCGAAATGCCGCAGACGCCGCCGTCCGAGGTCACCCAACCGGAAACACCACCGGATAAAGATGAACGGGTTATGGGTATGCTATGCCACCTGTTGGGCATTTTCTCCAGCTTCATCGGTCCACTTATCATATGGACAATCAAGAAGGATGAATCGCCCTTTGTTAACAAAGAGGGTAAGGAATCTGTGAATTTCCAGCTTACGGCATTGATCGCATATGCTGTATGCGCCATATTCTCCTGTCTGATCTTCCCCATATTCGTCGCAAGCGTTATATGGATTCTTGTCGCCGTCTTCTGCATTATCGGTTCTATCAAAGCCAGTGACGGTAACCACTACCGATACCCGCTTGCGATAAGATTCATCAGATAATACATAGACCAGACCTCACTGATATTTCCTCACGTTCACGATTCGACCCGATATGACGATACTCATGCCCAGGCAGAACAGAAACAGACTGCCCGGCTCAGGTACCAGCTGTTCGTTGAAATACCAGTTCCACCCGCTGTTAAATGAAATTCTCGGATTGACCATCCGCTGGTGACCAGGTCCTACGGCCTGCATGGTAACACTGGTTTGCGCAAAGGTCGTTATACTGTCGTTAAAGGAAACGCGGATATCAGCCGTGTCTGTCAGACCTGCGTAAATCAGGTTGATGATGTAGTCATCAGCCGTTCCCTGAAGCTCATCCATTCCCGACATCGCATACCGCAAGCCTGCGATATCATCCGCCACCAGGTATCGCTGTATCTCGTCATAATACGACTGCTGATTCATCACTGACTCGGCATTCGGACTGTTGTACCGCGGCAATGGACCCACATGGCGCCCGGCCTTGGCGGAATACTGGTCGCCCGCCGGCAGAACCGACAGATCCTTGCTGTAGGTGCTCGAATCAACCACATCCGTGGAAGGCAGTCTGAAAGGATCGTTGTCAACAATCTTGAAAAAATGACGGTTCAAATCATCGCCACGGACATCATCTGCCGAACCGATAACCCCATCTGGTCCGGGATCTAAATCAAATACGCCGTTGGCACCGACTGTCGAAGACACATATTCTCGTTCCGGTGCAGCCAATCCTCCCACATTGCCGAGATTCACATGACCCAGCCCCAGTGCATGACACATCTCATGGATCAATACCGTTTCGAAATCGACCAGTTGATCATCCGGCACGCCGAACCAGTCAATATTACTCTCAACCGCCTCCAGCTCATTGATCGTAAACAAGGTATTTCGTATGGGAATTTCCATCTCCAGGGCATAGGGACTGGCGGGAAGAATGCCGACCGTCAGATCCAATACACCCCCGGCCCCTGTGTAATTCGGTACGTGAACCACTTTATCCCCGAGATAGGCAAACCCCGCCACCGGCTGAACGCGTATCAACACAAGCAGCGATAAAACCACCAACCATCTGATAGGGTCAACAGACAAAGCTTTCTCTCTCCCCTGCAATACTTATGCTGCGCCATCGCAACAGATGCAATACTTCCAACCTCACTATTGTACCCGATTGAACCGACTGTTACTGTAAAAATAATGAGGCGATTGCAAGATTATGATTCATAATCGGTTAGTAAAATCTGATACGGTCTGAAATATGCGATTGACCGTCAGTCCGAAGTACGGATCGTCTGCCACGCTTCAAGAATAGCCTCTCGGGGCACATCGGCATCGATAAACACCTGGCCGATATCTTCCGGCAGAACGAGTCGGATCCTGCCACCAGCGACTTTTTTATCCGTGTACATGGCGGCCAGAAGCTGTTCCGCCTGCGGCAGGTCGCCGGCACTCACCGGCAACCCCAGTGACTCGAGGACCGACACCAGACGGTCAAGGACCGCAACATCACACCGCCCAAGGTCGCAGGCTAGCGAGGTCGCCGCCACCATACCCAGCGAAACCGCTTCGCCATGATGGTACGCCTGGTAACCGGTCGTCGACTCGATCGCGTGAGCAAAGGTGTGGCCGAAGTTCAAATGAGCACGTACGCCCGCTTCCTTCTCATCTTCCATAACCACTTTCGCTTTGATCTGAACATTACGTTCGACCATTTCAACGGTGGTTTCCGTATCCAGTTCGAGAATCCTGGCGGCGTTTTCTCCAAACCAGTCGAACAGCGAGGCGTCACGGATCATGCCGTGCTTGACGCACTCCGCAAGACCACATCGGTACTCCCTGGCCGGCAGCGTATGAAGCGTGTCAGTATCGATGACCACCAGAACAGGCTGGTAAAAAGCACCGACAAGATTCTTACCTTGCGGTACATCCACACCCACCTTCCCGCCAACGGACGCATCGACCATCGCCAGCAGTGTGGTCGGACATTGAACGAATGGCACACCACGCAGATACGTCGCCGCAACAAATCCCCCGGTATCACCGGTCACTCCGCCTCCTACCGCAATGATCGGACTCTTACGCTCCAGGCGGGCATTCAACATGACATCCTGAAGGTGACGGTAGGTTTCCAGTGTCTTGTATGCCTCCCCGGCTGGCATGATGGCAACCTGCGATTCATAATCAGATTCGGCCAGCGACTGACGGACATGCCGGCCATAGAGCTTCTCTACATTACTGTCGATTACCACACCCGCCTTATGATGCGGTACCTGGTCACGAACCATTGAACCTAACCGATCGATCAGGCCCGGGCCGATGTGGATCGCGTATTGATGATAAGGCAGTCTGATTTCTACAGTAGGCATAGACCTTTCAGAATAACGTATATTCGCCCGGATCGCATCAATCACCACGCCTGATACTCGCCTGACACGACAAATCCGCTATGATTGCGACTTTCTGACAGCCAGCGTATCGGGAATCACACGATGAAAGGCCAAGCCCACCAGTCAATCAGGGATCATACGAAAAGTTGGTCCGAAATACCCGCCGGCGTCTCCGAGGTGGTTCCCATCATCGACTTCGGCTCTCAGTACGTCCAGCTCATCGCCCGTCGGGTACGTGAGGCCGGCGTGTTCAGCCTGCTGGTCGGACCGAATGTCACCGTGGACCAGCTGAAGTCACTCAATCCCAAGGGTATCATCCTCTCCGGCGGACCCGCCAGCGTCTACGACCAAAACGCGCCGCAATGCGACCAACGACTCTTCCAGCTGAATATCCCGATACTCGGGATCTGCTACGGCATGCAGATCGGATGCAGACTGCTCGGCGCGGATATTCAAAATGCCAGCGCACGCGAATTCGGACGGACGGCACTGCACATCAAAGAACCAGACAAACTGCTGCCAGGTGTGCCGGATGCCACCACCGTATGGATGAGCCACGGCGATCAGATCATCAAACTACCCGACGCGTTTATACCGCTCGCAACAACACCTTCATGCCCCTATGCGGCCGTCAAACATAAATCACAACCCTTCTACGGCGTACAGTTCCACCCCGAGGTGACTCACACACCTCACGGCACGGATATCATGGCCAATTTCCTGTTCAATATCTGCCGATGCGGGGGCAACTGGAAAATGGCCGACTTCATGCGTAACGAGGCCGACAGGATCAGCAAACAGGTCGGAGACCAGCGGGTTATCTGCGGGCTTTCTGGCGGCGTGGACTCCTCCGTTACCGCGGCACTGCTCGCACGCGCCATCGATCGACAACTGACTTGCATATTCGTCGACAACGGCCTGCTTCGGAAAAATGAACGGGAACTTGTCGAACGCACCTTCCGAGACCATTTCGATATCGATCTTCGCGTGATCGATGCGGCTCAACCGTTCCTCGCCGACCTGGCGGGTGTCGCCGATCCGCAGGAAAAACGCCGCCGAATCGGCCACCGGTTCATCGAGGTCTTCAAAGACACGGCGAAAGATATTCCCAATGCCCGATTCCTCGCACAGGGCACACTATACCCTGACGTTATTGAATCAGGACACGGCTATTCCGGGGCTGCGGCGAATATCAAACTGCACCATAACGTCGGCGGGCTGCCGGACGAACTCGGGTTCGAACTCATCGAGCCGCTGCGGAACCTGTTCAAGGACGAAGTACGAAAACTCGGTGAAGTTCTCGGACTCCCCGAACTGATCGTCTGGCGACACCCATTCCCTGGCCCCGGCCTGGCCGTAAGGGTCCTCGGGCAGGTCGATAAGCCGAACCTCGACCTGCTGCGAGAGGCCGACGAAATCCTGCTCGAAGAAATCGTCGCCAATAACCTCTACCGTCGAACGGCCCAGGTCTTCGCCGTGCTACTGCCCGTCAAGGCTGTCGGCGTCATGGGTGACGGCCGGACACACGAACAGGTCGTCGCCATCCGGGCCGTCGAAACGCAGGATTTCATGACCGCCGACTGGGCTCGTATACCCTACGATGTACTCGCCACCATCAGCAGCCGCATTATCAACGAAGTACGCGGCATCAACCGCGTCGTCTACGATATCTCCAGCAAACCACCCGCGACAATCGAGTGGGAGTGAGGGGCTTTGGACTGACGGCTCCAGAATGATTACGCAATGAACAAACTTGAAATCTGGACCTTAAACAATAAAGAATCAATCAATGCCGTTACCCAGTCACCACGCAATCACCGCTCACACATTGTTCTTGCTGATATGCGCTTTGTTCAGCTTCGCCTGCAACCGGACAGGCCGGATCGATGCCACACTCATTCCCACAGGCAGTCGCACCTGTAGTGTCACCCGGCCGGGTGAATTGCCGACCAGGACGAGAGTGCCATTGAAGAAAGTCGGGCATTATTTTCTCCTGCCCACGCACATCAATAACCAGTACGCTGGGCAATTTCTGCTGGATACCGGCTCGGCCTTATCCGGCGCTGAACTGGGTGTCGCACGCAGGCTGGAACTGCCTCGCACCGGCCAGGCCACCGCCTCCGGCATCGGCGGGCAGGCGGCCATTACGTCCTGTCAAATCGATAGCTTCGCCGTCCATCACATTCAACTTGATAGCTCCGGACGGTTCTTCGCACTGAACATGCTCGAATTCACCAGCGCACTTGAAATGCCGCTGGGCGGCATAATCGGATATACAGCCTTCGGCAACGTGCCTTTCACTATCGACCCCCGTGATCCGTCACTGACGATCTACAACCCTGAAACGTTCCAGCCGCCCCGGGATATCCGGCCGTTCCCGCTGTATCATCACCGATTCCTGCCGATGGTATCGGCCGAAATCGGACCCGGTCGCGGACACGATATCTGGCTGGTACTCGATACCGGGGCCGACAACCAACTCTCGCTTCCCAGCAAGTGCGCAGAAAGCTGGCCTGATATCCTCGCCGTCCCGTTCCAGGGCGCCGCACACGCTACCGGTATCGGCGGCGAATCGGCCAGCTCGCTTGCCTGGCTGCATTCTCTCAAGGTCTTCGGCCTGGACCTCCGCGATGTGCCCGTTACGTTCGAACCCACCATCCCGTCACTCGACCGGCACGACCGACCGGTCGGCCGGATCGGGAACGAACTTCTGAAACAGTTCAAACTTACCTTCCACCGAAACCGCAACCAGATATGGGCCGAGTGGCTCGCAGTAAGTGGCGGATAGTACATATCTTAATTTATAATAACAGCTTACCGAGTGGTATGGGTAATGATATCGTGTTGCCGCAGACGCGGTGACGTGGGTAGATATGGTGCGGGCAGGGAAGAACAGAGAATCAATTTAGCAATGAACATTTTTTGATCCAGTTTGGATCCAATTCGAGCCAATGTGAGCCAGTTTTTCATTGTTTTCTGCGTGTGATTTTGTCCGAACAATAGCCGGCCTGCCGATCCGGATTGCGATTCTGCATCGGGGTCGGTATCGGGGTCGGGTGTCGGGGTCGGGGTCGGTATCGGGGTCGCAGTCGGCATCGGATTCTGCATCGGGGTCGGGGTCGGTATCGCGGTCGCAGTC
>CAYRND010000053.1:19921-23041 GCA_964425365.1 uncultured Phycisphaeraceae bacterium | reverse complement strand
ATACGTGCTGGAAGAGGTTGAAGAATGGGGCACTTAGCTTAACACCTATGCCCCCCGCCCCCCCATGCGCCCCGGTGAATCGCGTTCCGGCCGGCTGATCGGGAAGCGATTTTCCGGGGGGGGCTTTTTTGCTGGGAAGCCCATGGAAGCACTGCATGCTGATCGTTCGATCGGATCGGCATGCAGTGCTTCCGTGGGGTCGAGCGATGTAGATAAAGTGAGTTGTTATGCATTATTTCCCGAGCGTCAGGCCGGTCCGCCGGTTGGTGAGATTCTACACGGGATTTTCGGGGCATTGATTGTGCGGCTGTGCTGTATGCTGTTCTGTTTTCGTGGTTGTCTGCTGGTGGAAAAGTCGGTGGTGGGGCGGTGTGATTACTGGCAAGTCTGCGGGATTATGGTAATCTGAATTATGTACCTCATGGTTTCGCGATGACGCCGGTGTGGGTCATGGGCGTCTCGGCCAATGAAAGGGGGTCTTGCGTATGGAAGCGTCACATCCTGTTGTTTATGTGATCGACGACGATCCCGCGGTTCGCCAGTCTGTCAAGGCTCTGGTGGAATCGGTGGATTTTGTCGCGAGGACATATGAATCCACGCAGGCGTTTCTGGAGTCATATGAATCGGATCGTCAATGCTGCCTGGTGCTGGACGTCCGCATGCCGGGTCAGAACGGGTTCCAGCTTCTGCGTGTTCTGTCGCAGCATGGTATTCGGATTCCGACGATTGTGATAACCGCGTACGGCGATGTACCGTCCGCGGTCGAAGCGATGAAACTGGGCGCGGTTGAATTTTTTGAAAAGCCGTTCAGTCCGACGCTCTTTCTCGATCGCCTGCAGCAGATTCTGTCGGGTAGTGAGGAAGAGGGCGAGCGTGATACGGGGCAAGCACAGATTCGGCAATCCCTGGCGCAACTGTCGCCGCGTGAGCGTGAAATTCTGAAGATGCTCATCGACGGTCTGCCGAACAAGGACGTAGCCCGGCAGCTGAACCTGAGCGAAAAGACCGTTTCGGCGCATCGTTCGAGCATACTGAATAAAACGCATAATACCAGCCTCATTTCACTGGTCTACCAGATCGGCCGGTACCAACTGGCGGATCTGCCGGCAGATTCTCATGCACCGGTAAACGGATAGCGCCTGGTTGTCTTATACGGGGTTATCGCTATTTTCTTCGACGACTTCCTCGGGTGCGATACCGTGTTCATTGAGCCGATGTCCGGCTTCCTCATCGCCGCCGAATAGTACGATTGCCTGTGTTCGGGGGCAGACGATATCAACGCGTCGTGTGCGTTCGAGTTTCAGTTCGACCGATTCGCTGTCGTCGCGTCGGAGGCTGACGGCGGTACCGTTAGTGAGAGGTACTTCGAGTCGTACGAATCGTTTGTCGGTTCTGATGGACTGTACGATCAGGATATCCGGGCCGGTGCATGTGATGGTGACGGCCTGATCTGTCAGAGTAATTTTGAAGCCCGGTTGCTCGATCGGTTCACTGACGGTGAGCGTCTGTTCCGAGACGGGTTCATGCTCGACGTTGAAGACGGCGAGGTACTTGTCGGTATAGTCGACGAGATATCCAGGCAGATCGATTTTCTGCTGGTTCGGATCGGCTGGTGAGGTGAGTTGGAGGACGACATGTCGACCGATGTGTCGTTCGAGGATCGGTTCGTAGGCGTTACCTGCTGCGCCGATGAGGGTCTGTCCGATCTGGTCGACACCCGCCTGCTGTGAAGCGAGTACGCCGCCGGTCCGTTTGGCGAGCTGGCCGATCAGGAGGCTGAATGCTTTGCTGAAAGCGTCCTTGAGAGTACTGACGATATTGCGAAACCAACGTAGCATCCGCCGGATGGGGCCTGGTCGGAAGCTTCGTCTGATCTGCCTGCGTCTGAGCCGTTTTTCCTGGTCCGTCAGTGCATCGACCGACCGGCAGATAGCGAGGCAACCGGCCATATCCGGCTCATAGATGATCGAACTGCTCTTTCGGATACCGCGAAGCGTTTCATAGGGCGAATCGTAGACCAGCTCGAGTCCTTTACTGTAGACGATCAGGTCGCCCCAGATGACCCTGCCGCTGGTCGTCAGGTAACTGACGTGATAGCCTCGAAGCAGCTTGAGGCATTTATCCTTACGTCGCTGCTGGACGATCACCGTGATAATGGCGGTGAGAAAGACGAACAGGATCGTCAGAGCCAGAGCGTTATCGAGAATGACATGCCACCAGGGTGGTACGGCCTGAATGGTCTCGGCGGCGGGCGTTTCGGGCACCTGTGCGAGCAGCAGTGACACAATCGAATCGATAGCCGGTATATGTGACATGGCAGATTTGTAACAACAGGGATTGCGTGTGACAAATGAACCATGTGCCATGTGCAGTGAAGCATGGTAAAGGGCAGAAATGCGGCAAGGGTCGAGCGGGTATTGTGTTACGGGCGGTTATTTCTTTTGTCGGTCTTGATTTAGAGCGGTTTTGATGATGGCGAAGGTTGCCGATACCATGCGGTAATCGTGGGGCATATATTGAGGCGTGACGCGGCGTAATGTGTGTGGGCATGTGTATGCGGGAATGTGAAAATGTGGTGGGGGGGACGGGAAGGATTATGCTGAACAGGTTGCTTGACAATCTGGAAAAACGTTTCGGCGGGTATGCGATTCCGCACCTGACGCAGTTTCTTGTATTCGGTCAGGCGTTTTTTTTCATCCTGTTCGCGGTCCAGCCGGATATATCGGACGGCCTGGTGCTGATCCCGTCGAGGATCATGGCGGGAGAAGTGTGGCGTCTGGTCCTGTTTCCCTTCATGCCGGCGGCGGTGCATCCGGTGTTTCTGATTTTCGCGTTGTACATTCTCTGGCTGATCGGAACGGCGTTGGAGCATCACTGGGGCGTTTTCCGTTACAACGTCTACTTTTTCATCGGGTACGTCATGACAGTCGCCTCAGCGTGGATCGATCCCACGGGTTACGCGACCAATGTCTATCTGATGAGTTCTCTGTTTCTGGCGTTTGCCTATCTGTATCCGGATTTCGAGTTTCTGCTGTTCTTAATTCTGCCGGTCAAGGTGAAATGGTTAGCGGCGATCACGTGGGTGTTGTACGGGATCACCATGATCATGGGCGGTTGGCA
>CAYRND010000053.1:0-19911 GCA_964425365.1 uncultured Phycisphaeraceae bacterium | reverse complement strand
TGTATTGATCCTTGCCGCGGTGACGAATTTCATACTGTTCTTCGGCCGGGAGATACTTCATCGCATGCGTATGGGTCACCGCCGCATGCAACAGCGAGGCCGTGCGATTGCAGAGGAGAGCAAGCCGTTCCATCGCTGTGTCATCTGCGGCAAGACCGAACTTACCGACCCGAAGATGGAGTTTCGATACTGTCCTGAATGCACAGGCTCGCCATGCTACTGCATCGACCACATCAAAAACCACGAGCACCGGTAAGCAGGCTGGTTTTCATGACATCGTCCGGCGACTGTACGGGCGAGGACATCACCTGTGTCGAATACAGGAACATAACGTTGTTCAAAACGCTATAATCGTACCGGATATCCCGGATATACCGTTCTCTTGATTACGCTACATACAGGAGTAAGTTCATGACATCTTCGTGCATCAATCATTCCCGCGTATCCGAAGGTGATATCGAAAAGCGGATCGATTCGCTATCAGGTCAGCTCACACTGGTTGAAAAGATCGATCTTGTCAACGGTGTCGACACGTTTGACACGCGTCCGGTTCCGCGTCTGGGGGTACCTTCGCTACGCATGGCGGACGGACCGATGGGCTGCAACCGTCACCATGCGACGACGTTCCCGGCCGGCTGCGCCATGGCGGCGAGCTGGCAGCCGGACCTTGTACAACAGGCCGCCGGCGCGATTGCCCGCGAAGTCAGGGCGAAAGGTCTGAACGTGCTTCTGGGGCCGTGTATTCATATCCACCGCATCCCGCAGGGCGGCCGGAATTTCGAAAGTTTTACGGAAGATCCGTTTCTTAATACGAAACTGGCGGTGGCTTATATCACCGGTATTCAGAGCGAAGGTGTCGCGGCGTGTGTGAAGCATTTCGCGTGCAACAACCAGGAGCATGATCGTTTGAACGTGAGCGCCGAGGTTGACAGGCGAACATTGGAGGAAATCTATTTTCCCGCGTTCAAAGCCGCGGTCCGAGAGGCGGGTGTTCTGGCGGTGATGGGGGCGTATAACCGGTTCAACGGAACGCACTGCTGCGAGAACCGTTTGCTACTGACTGACCTGCTCAAGGAAGGGTGGGGATTTGACGGTTTCGTCGTTTCGGACTGGCATGCGGTGAATGACAGTGTCGCCGCGTTCAACGCGGGCTGCGACCTGGAGATGCCGGGCGGCGAGTATTTTAGAGGTGACACGGTGTTGCAGGCGATCCGGGACGGGCGCCTGTCGGAAGCGGTACTCGATGCGAGCATCCGCCGCATGTGGCGTGTGATGATGAAGCTCGGCCTGTTCGACGGGCCTCAGCCGGAGAAATGTCTCGACGGCCGGCCCGAAGGTCTTGATGCCCCCGAGCACCGCCGCCTAGCCCTGGAACTGGCAAGATCGTCGATGGTACTGCTCAAAAATGAAGGAGAAACGCTACCGCTGGAGGCGTCGAAGATACGTTCGATCGCGGTGATCGGCCCGCATGCCGCGGTCTGCCAGACGGGCGGCGGGGGCAGTTCGCACGCCAGGCCGTTTTACGCGATCAGTGTATTCGATGGTATCCGTGACATAGCCGGTGAAGCGATCACCGTGCGGCATGAGCCGGGTGTTCTTATCGAGCACGAAGGCGAGATCGTGGATACCCGCTACCTGAAGCCGCCGGTCGGCTGCGATGAACCGCACGGCCTGCTCGCGGAGTACTTTGATAATATGGATTTGAAGGGCGAGCCGGTCTGCTCGCGGGTGGAACCGGTCATACATTTTCACGCCCGCGGCGGCACGTCGCCGATCGACCAGGTCAAGCCGGACTTCTATTCCATCCGCTGGTCAGGCAGGTTATGTCCGGAGCGTAGCGGCGACTACTGGTTGAGCATCAGCAGCGACGACGGATCGAAGCTGTACCTGGACGGCAGACAGATCATTCATAACTGGGCCGTACAGAGTATGCGTACGCAGGGCGCTCTGGTCAGGCTGACGTCGGGCAGGGAATACGACATCCGGATAGATTATTTTCAGAACACCGGCAGCGCGGGCGCGAAGATGGAATGGTGCATGGTGGACAACAGTAATGTCCTTTCGCCCGCGGTGGACCTGGCGAGGTCGAGCGATGCGGCCGTCGTGTGCGTCGGTTACACGCACAAGCAGGAGGCGGAGGGTTGGGACCGGTTCGACCTGTCACTTCCGCATGGCCAGGATGAACTGATCCGTGCGGTGGCGGAAGCGAATCCGAAGACGATCGTGGTACTCAACAGCGGCGGGCCGGTCGATACGCGAGGGTGGTCGGCGCATGTCCCTGCTATCCTCGAGTCATGGTACGGCGGCCAGGAAGGCGGCCGGGCGGTGGCAGAGATACTCTTCGGGAGGGTGAACCCATGCGGTAAACTGCCGTTTACCTATATCAACTGCTGGGAGGAGTCGCCTGCGTACGGTAACTATCCCGGTGATAACTTCGCTGTGCCGTACGCCGAGGGTCTTTACGTGGGGTACCGCCATTTCGATACGCGTGACCAGGCGCCGCTGTACCCGTTCGGGTACGGCCTGTCGTATACCACGTTTGCCTACAGTGACCTGGCCGTTGATATCAATGAAGCGAGTGATGCGGATTTCGCCCGAGTGTGTTACACCGTGACCAATACCGGCTCGCGTGCGGGTGCGGAAGTGAGCCAGGTTTACGTGCGTGATATCGAATCATCCATCGATCGGCCGTTCAAGGAGTTGAAGGGTTTCGACAGGCAGGTGATCGAGCCCGGGGAGAGCAGGCAGGTGGTTGTTGCACTTGATCGTCATGCATTCGCGTTCTATCACCCGGATCGTAACCGGTGGGAGGTCGAGCCGGGCGACTTTGAAATCATGGTTGGCGCATCATCACGAGATATCCGGTTGCGTGAAGTCATCCGTCTGAGTCGCGGAGCCTGATGCCGGTGTGAGCGAGACCGCGAAGGCGCGGAGGTCTTCAAGGATCATATAAAGCGTGGGGATGATCACGAGTGTAATGGCAGTGGCGAAGAGTATGCCGTAACCCAGTGAGATCGCCATCGGGATCATGAACCTTGCCTGTCTCGATGTTTCGAAGATCATCGGCGCCAGGCCGCCGAACGTGGTGAGCGTTGTCAGGAGAATGGGCCTGAAACGTCGTAGAGCGGCCATATAGACCGCTTCATAGTGCGAGATTCCTTCCCTTCGAACGAGTTGGTTAGTGTAGTTGATCAGGACAAGCGAGTCGTTCACCACCACGCCGCCCAGCGCGACCATACCCATGATACTGATGATCGACAGGTTGTACCCCATGATGAGGTGTCCCAGCGACGCGCCGACGATACCGAACGGGATCGCGCACATGACGATAATCGGCTGGATATAACTGCGGAACGGTATGGCGAGCAGGACGTAAATGACAAGCAGGGCGAACAGCATGCCTCGCTGCAGTGCCTGGAATGAATCGCGGAACTCGGCCTGCCGTCCTTCATAGTTGCAGGTCAGCCCGGGGTACAGATTAACCAGTTGTGGAAGCGTTTCGCGGCTAAGCGTCTGGAGAACCCGGCTGGTTTCGCCGAGCGGTTCGACGTCGGCGGAGACGGTGATCGTTCGTCTGCCGTTGCGGCGATCGATGGTGGTATACGCTCGGCCTCGTTCAACCGCAGCGACTTGCATGAGGGGGACATCACGTCCAGCGGGTGTGGTGACGATCATCTGTTCGAGGTCATATTCGCTGATACGTTCCGACTCGGGCCTGCGAACGCGTACGGTGACTTCATTGCGTCCCCGCTGCTGCTTGATCGCCTCAACACCCTGGAAGGCGCTGCGCACCTGTGCGGCGAGATCCCGAGCGGTCAGTCCGAGGCTTTCACCCGCCGGTGTCATGGTGAAGTTGAGCTGCTGTTTGCCAGGCGTGTAGCCGTCGTCGATATCCTTGACGACGGTGAACTCGGCGAGCGAGTCAGCGAGAGTCCGGCCGGCCAGGTCGAGTGTATTGATATTGCGGTGACTCAGTTCGATTGTCAGCGCCGCGCCGGAGCCCGGTCCGCCGCGGTCGGCCTGGAACTTGAGACTTTCGAGGCCAGGTATCATTCCGACTTCACCGCGCCAGCGTTCGGTCAGTTGTGCAGTCGAGATGGGCCGGATGTCGGGATCGGTCAGATAGAGATGGACTTCGATTTCGTTATTGCGGATGACCGCGAAGATGCCCTCTGACAGGCGATCGCCGCCGCTTCGGCTGATGACACGATCGGCTGCGTCAAGCAGGATATGTCGGACCTCGCGGGCCCGTTCGATCGGGCTGCCGTAAGGCAGTGTGGCGGTGACCACACTGCGGTCGGATTCCACCCGCGGCATGAGAATGAACCCGAGCCGGCCCGAAATAATGAAGCCCATGGTCATAATCAGAATGGCACAGCCGATCGCCAGTGTCAGGATGCGGTGATCCATGCATCGTTTCAGAAATGGGCCGAAGACGTTTGTGACGAATCGTCCGACCAGCCCGCTGAACGCCTGCTGCCATCCGTGCATCCGGCGGGTGAGACGGACCTGCCCTTCGCTGCGGGTATGCGCCAGGTGCGAGGGCAGAATGAAAAGTGCCTCGACCAGTGAAATGAGAAAGACCGTGCAGACCACCATGGGAATGACGCGCCAGACCTTGCCGAGAATACCCGGAACGAAATACAGCGGCAGGAACGCCACCACGTTTGTGAGAATGGAAAACGTGATGGGCACGGCGACATCACGTGTGCCCTGTATCGCCGATTCGATCAGACCCATACCACGCTGACGATATTCATAGATATTCTCACCGGCGACAATCGCGTCGTCGACGACGATACCGAGCGCAATGATGAATGCGAACAGCGAGATCATGTTGATCGACACATCCACCGACGGGAGGAACAGCAGCCCGCCGAGGAAGGAGATGGGAATGCCCATCGTGACCCAGAACGCCAGCTTGAATTCGAGAAAGGCGCTGAGCAGCAGGAGGACGAGCACCAGTCCGATACAGGCGTTCTTGAGTAGCAATTCGAGTCGCTGGCGGTAGATATCCGAGCTGTCGCGGTTGATGACCCAGTCGATACCGGGTGGCAGTTCGGTTTCGATGATCCGCATGGCGTCGCGAGCTGCGTTGGATACGCTGATCGGCGTCTGGTCACCGATGCGGTACACCCCGACGCCGATGGCGCGTCTGCCGTTGAACGTTGCTTCATTGTCGGTATCGGCGAATCCTTCGTAAACGTCGGCGATATCTTCAAGCAGGACGTACGTTCCGTCAGGATTCGTGATAACGGGTACGTGTCGAAACTCTCTTGCCCAGTCTTTACGTTCATCGATTCTAATCAGCAGTTCGCCGCTGCCGGTTTCGATTTTCCCGCCGGGCACTTCAACCGCGGATGATCGGATGGTCTGGGCCACGGCCTGCAGATCGAGGTTGAATCGACGCAGAGAATCCTGCGGCACTTCCACATGGATTTCGTAGTCCCGAGCGCCGAACAGGTCGACCTGTGTGATACCCTCCTGCTGCAGCAGTCGGTCTCGGACGTATTCCGCCGTTTCGCGAAGCGACCATTCACTCACCTCGCCGTAGAGCTGAATCTGAAGTACTTCGCGTTTATGGACATTCAGCGTCGATTCGGGCTCCTCGGCGTCGTCTGGAAACGTGGTGATCCGGTCGATCTGCTGCTTGATATCCTGGTAGATCTGCTGGTGGTCCGCGTCTTCGAATAGTTCTGCGGTGACTGATCCGGATCCTTCAGCGGCCACGGCGGTGATCTCCTTGATCCCGTCCAGGCCTCGGATCGCCTCTTCGATTGCAAGGATAATCCCCTGTTCGACTTCCTCGGGGCTTGCGCCGGGATAGGCGACGCGAACGGTGACCGAATCCAGATCGAACTCGGGAAAGACTTCCTGTTTGATTCGCGTCGAGACGAACAGGCCGCCGATCAGCATTGTGAGCATGAGCAGGTTCGGCGTGACGCGGTTGTGGACCATCCAGGCGATAGGCCCGTGTGAGGACGGCGGATTGTCGGGTGTCTGTGTCATTGCTGTCTGATCTATTGATTGAACCGCAGCGTCATACCTTCGATCGGCGCGGCGAGGTCGGTGGTGATGATGCGTTCGCCGGGTTTCAGACCCGCACGGATCATGACCTCGTCCCGGCCGCGGTAAAGTATGTCGACCTTGCGAATGATGAGCGTATCGTCGTCACCTGCGAGCCAGACCTTGTCACCGGCTCGCACAAGATCACGCGGCAGGACAATGGCATTTTCGAACGACCGGCCGAGTATTTCTGCACGAATGTACGTATTGGCCAGAAGCGTGGGCAGGTCAGCGTTCGCCGGCTCGAGTGCGAGTGGATCATCGACCGCCACGAGCACCCAGGCCATGCGGCCCTGCCGTTCAACGGCGGGGAGCCGTCGAAGGACGCGGCCGGTCCGGGTGTGACCTTCAGGCCAGCCCGCGTTATGGACGCGGACCGCCGAGCCGGCCCCGGTTTCACTCGCCGGCAGTGTGATCCATGTGAGCATCTGCTCGGGCACTGCCAACCGGATCCAGAACGTATCGGTACCGATTATATCAGCCAGCGGCGTTGTGCTGCCGACGACATCGCCGAGTTCGACCCGTTTTTCCAAGACGATCGCGTTGAAAGGCGCGGTGACGGTCGTTCGTTCGAGATCGAGCGTTGCATCTTCGAGCCTCGCTGCCGCGGCGTCGAGTGACGCTTTCGCCGACTCGACGGCCGCTTCCGCCGCTTCGAGCATGGCTTCCGCCGCTTCGAGTTGCGGTTTACGCAATACCAGGTCGCGGTTCGACTGTTCGACCTGGCTTTCGAGCAGTTCATATTCACGCAGTGCGACCTGCTGGCTACCCATTTCGAGTTTCAGATCGCGTCGAGCGTAGACGAGTTGGCGGCCGGCTTCGAGGACAGCGGCTTCAGCGGTTTTCAGTTCACTTTCACGCTGGCGGACGGCCAGTTCGTAGTCCTTCCGCTCGATACCGACCATCGCCTGTCCCGCGTGGAAGTCGCCGCCGGGGATGAGCTGATCTGAGAGCCAGTCGATGCGGCCGGCGACCTGTGACTTGATCTGCACTTGGCGTGAGGGGGAAGTCGAACCCATCGCCTCGATGCGAATCGTATACGGCCGGGGGGTCACCGTAATGACATCGACGAGTTTCGCCTGCTTTTCCTGGTGTTTCCTCGGCGAGGTCGGCGCTGTATCGATGAGAATCTTCGCGCCCAGTACGGCCAGCAGCACCACCGCCAGGGGCAGGAGCAGTTTAAGGGAAACCGCCCGGGAAAAGCGAACGGTCCGCGAGGGTTTCCTGGTTTCATGGTGATTGTGGCTGGTCATATAAGTTATCTCAGTTCGTGGACGATGGGTCATGGTCATTCGAGAGAGCCGTACCGTGCGGCACCAGTACGGCCGGTGCGGGTTTATCCAGTGGAAGCGGTCCGGCCAGTGCCCGGCAGAGCTGGATGCGAGATTCGATCAACTGGCGCCGGGCGGTCAATACCTGTCGCTGCAGCGACTGGCGTGACGTGAGCGATTCGAGAACGCGAAGGTAATCCAACTGGCCGTTCATATAACTGGCGTACGTTCGTTCGATCACGGCATCAGTGGTCTCGAGCTGCTGTTGCAGTGCGGCAAGGTATCGGTATCGCGATCGCTCGGTGACGAGTGCGGATTCGACGTCTTCAAGGGCATCGAGAACGGCCTGGCGATAGGTGTGGATGGTTTCGGAGAGCACCGCCCGGTTGCGATCGGCCTCTGCGTGGAGCCGTCCGGCGTCGAAAAGCGGCTGGGCAAGATTGCCTGCCAGCGACGCCAGCCAGTTATCGAAGAGGTCCGCCGTTGATTCGCCGCTGGTGTTCCCCGTGGCGGTGATACTGATCCTCGGGAACTGATCTGCGATCGCTGAAGCCAGTCGTCGGTCTTTCGCGAGTACATTGAGGTAAGCCCGTTTGACGTCCGGCCGTCGTTTGAGCAATTCGGCGGGCAAGCCGGTGTCCGGCAGGTCAGGCAAATCGATGAACTGCGGTTCGACAAGCACCGGTTCGGAGCGAGGCGGCTGGCCGAGCAGGATGGCCAGTTGTTGCTTTGATATGGACAGGTCGAGTTCCGCCAGCGTAAGCAGCCCTTCGGTCGATTCAACGAGTTGCCGCTGTCGCAGCACGTCGGCGGCCTGAACCTGACCCTGTCGGAACCGTTCCGTCACCAGGTCGAGCAGAGTCCGGTTATTATCGAGCTGTTCGCGTATGACGGCGGCCTGTCGGTGTTGCTCGGCGAGCCGGTACCAGGTATTCGCCACCGACGCGGTCAGTGAAACGGCGGCGGCAGACAGGTCCTGCTCGGAGACCTGGAGGTCGTAGCGAGCGGCCTGGTGCAGATTTCGGATTCGCCCCCAGAAGTCGAGTTCATAGCTCGCCGCCAGGCCGATGATGAAACTGTTGCCGGTGGTACTCTCGCCGTTGAGACGGCGGCGAGATCGCGTGGCGGAAGCGGACAGGTCGACCGCCGGCCATTGCAAAGCGCCTTCACGCCGGGCAATCGCTTGAGCCTGTTCGAGACGATCCCATGCGGCCTGTAGTGAAATATTATCATGCAGCGCGCGTGCCATGACCTCGTTCAGGGCGCGGTCGTTGAACGTGAGCCACCACTGATTCGGCAGAGGATGCCGGCCGGTCTGCGAAAAGGCTTCCGGCAGTTGGAAAGGTGTTGACACCTGGGGCGGATCAGAGGCGCAGCCGAAGAGTATTATCAACGGCACTGCAAGCAGCAGGGTGAAAGCCGGTATGTAGTTGTGCCGCATATTCATAAAACGTCATGATGTTCGGAATGATTGCACATTGTTCTGTTACTTTTGCGTTTTGCCTGTTAATTTTCTGATCCGCAGCACGCCGCCGAGTGAGAACTGGTAAATATGTTCGATCAGTTCATCGAGCTCGTGTTCGTTGAATCGTCCGCGATCGGGATAAGCAGGCGGCTTTCTGCCGCCGAGGAACCCGATCGCCAGCACCTGGTGCATGACACTCATGATACACATCCTGATCTGCATGTCGGTGGCGTTTGTGCCGATCAGTTCGGCCATGATCTTAAAGGCGCAGTTCCGTGCGGACTGTGTGACTTCATGGCGTACGGTATCGATGGCTTCATTGGGCTGAGACAGTTCCTGCAGCAGCAATTGGCCGGACCGGCTCTGCGGGCCGTGTCGAAGAATACGTGAGAGCACGGTTCGAATGAGTGCATGCAGCCTTTTTCTCGGTGAAAGTGACAAATCGCGGGCCTCGTCCATGGGATAGGCCTGCTCCATTTCTTCGAAGGCATGTCGCCAGACGGCAGCGTAAAGCTGCTCCTTGCCGCCGAAGTGGTAATTGACGGCGGCCACGTTGGCCCCGGCCAGGTCACATATTTCCGCCACGGTGGTATTTCGAAACCCTTTGGATGAAAAGACATCCATCGCTGCTTCGATCAGTCGCTGCCGGGTTTCCAGACCGTCGCTTCGCATGGCCATCAGAGCGTGTGATCCTTAATTAAAATATCTATTTGAAATATACGTTTGAAATCATTGCATGTCAAGTGGCTGCGTCAGGATAGCGTGAAGCATGGTAAGGCCTGCTTATCTTCTGATCCGTCTGAGCAGCGTATGCAGCAGGCTTGTGATGAGAATGCCGGGTACCAGGAAATTGAGGAAAAGGCGGGAGAACATGAAGTAAATCAACAGGAGGATGGTGCCGGTCGGTATTCCGGAACTGCCGGCTACCGCGGTCCGTGTGAGTGGTCCGGTCATGCAGGCCGATCGATGAGGCGGCCGCACAATTATTAACGGGATAAACCTCGCCGGGATACGTTTCCAGGAGCATGATGGCGGAACGTGGCAGTCGTGGTGTGAGCGATTCGGTGATCTGATCGTTCAACCTTGCGATGCTTTTCCGAACGGTTCAGGTACCATTGATCGGCGTGTTGTGCCGAGATCCATCCCGGCAAGGTATATGCGGTAGCCGCGATGACCACCAGCGAGATCAGGTTCACCAGCAGTGTTTTATGCTTCATGACAGGTCACCTGCATATCTGCAACGCATGTGTATTCTTTTTGTCGCATGGATATGATTTTATAATATATTGTCATTTCAGGAATTGCAACGACTTTTTCCGCGGGGTGAATAATCAGATTGCCTTGGCATTCGATATGCGTATTCGTTAGAATAGTGCCACTCAGGGGCTGTAGCTCAGTTGGGAGAGCGGGGCCTTTGCAAGGCTCAGGTCAGGGGTTCGAGTCCCCTCAGCTCCACTGATGTCGTTACCGGTAAGTGAACGGAACGTTTTATGATGAACCGGTCAGGGTTGACAGCAGGAGACAGACGATGTTCAAGATCAGGCAGGATGCCGCTTTAGTCGTGACCAACATCAATCAGGCCGAACCGGAAAAAATCCAGCACGAGGACGACAATCCGACCGCTGATGTCAAGCCGGTGCAATCAACCGGACAGGGACGAATCGAAGTCAAACCGATACCTCGCAAGGCGCCGTCCCGGCGGATGAGGCCGTGGAAGGTCGTTCTGCATAACGATGACGTCAACGATCAACTCTACGTGGTCGAGACGATCATGAAGCTGACGCCACTGAACAAGTACGAGGCGATCATCCGCATGCTCGAAGCCCATACCAAGGGCAAGACCATGCTGCTGACCACGCATCGCGAGCGAGCCGAACTCTACTGGGAACAGTTCGCCGGCCGCGGATTGGTCGTCACGATCCGCCCGGCTTGAATGACGGCATGGGGTCGGTGTTGAACAAGTTGATGAACTCGGGCGTGTTGTCGTATGTACTCACAGTTGCGGTGTCGCGGACAGTAGTACGCGTTTGAATCTTGCCGGTGGCGTACAGACTTGAGACTTGCGGCTTATGGTTCTGTGAATAATGAATAACAGCTTGTCATGTTCAGGTTTCACGACCCCACGGAATCATGCCTGCTGATCCTATGGAGCGGATCATCATGCAGTGCTTCGGCGGGTTTGTCAGCGATTTGCGTCGTTGTACCTGATTAAATCCCGGTTTTAAAAACTTCATTCTTCTTCCGGGTTCATGATATCCCAGATCGCGAAGGCGAGTTCGCTGGTGATCCATGCGGTGGCTGCGACCGCCAGGCCGCCGAACAGGTAGATGAGGCTCTCCCAGAGCGGTTCACCGCTATCGATCGCCTCGAAGACCAGTTTCATGGTCAACAGGACAATGAAGACTGTCGATCCCCGCATGAACCAAGACAGGTACCGGAAGTGTCCGTACAGGCCTGGGGTTTTATCTGTGTTCTGCATGGCCTTGTCGCTTTCCTGGTCAGCGATGTGGTCCTGATGAAGTTCTGTACGATCTCGACGTTTCGGCGTCATCAAAGTATGTGACGGATATCGCCTGTGAGTATTGGCCTTCTGCTCTACATGGTTCTCTTGCTTTGCATTGGTTTTGCCGGTTTGTCGAGTCGATCCGCTCAGTGGAATGACCTGAGGTGAAGCGGGCGGGAGCGGTTGACGACGTATTGTTACCGTGGGTTTCTCTACTTGGCCGGGTGATTCGTCAGCCGATCGGGAATCGTGATCCGTTTCAGAAACGGGCTGCTCGAGTTCCTGAGTTTTTTCGGATTCAGGTTCAGATACCGGCGGTGCAGCATCCGCTTCGGTCGGCGAGTCAATCCGTGGCGATTCACTTTCCGGTTGACCGTTCTGCTCGAAAAGAGAAGCGGCTTCTTCTCGTGCCGGCGTCTGTTGATCCGATACTTCGACGATTTCATCCGCCTGATCGACTATCTGTTGTGAGGGAGGTATTTCCCGCGAGTCGGATTCATCGGCCGGCGCGGTTTCGTCCGATTGCGTAGCCGCTTCGTCTGATTCATTTTCGTCGGTCGGTTTACATTGGGCAGGTTCATTGTTTGGCTGATCTGATGCCGATGCTACTGACTCGCTCGCCGGTGTGGGTTCAAGCTGGTGCCGGGGAGCTTCGTTTTGTTGCGATGTCGGCGGCAAGTCGACCTGTTCCGATTGTGCCTGCTGGGGCTTCGGTTCGTCCGGAGGTTGAGGATCAGCCGGCGGTTGTGGAGTCGGCTGCTGGTTTGCTGTCTGCTTCTCGTCGTGTCGGCCGGGCTGGGGTTTCGGTTCGATGGGCCGGTCCTTTCGACTGAGTCGCGGACCGTTCGCGGGCTGTGAAGCGGCTTTCTTTTTGTCAGCAGGTATCTGTGAAGCCTGCGGCACACGTTGGAGGAACCCGCATCGCGGGCACTTCATCTTCCGACCCTCCGAGCCGTCGGGGACTTTCACGCGTGCTTGACATTGTTGGCAGGCGAATCGAATCGGCATATGGCTCGCATCCCGTATTGCCCTGACCCGTTACGCTTCAGGTAACCACTTACCAGCATAGCGTATCACGGTCACGTTGACTACAGGCCGACGATACTGAACCCGGCGTCGACGTGTATATTTTCGCCTGTCACGCCGCTTGACAGGTCACTGAGCAGATAGACAGCGGTGTTGCCCACTTCATCGCCTGTGATATTCCGTCTGAGCGGCGATTTTTTCTTCTGGTATTCGAACATATCGTTGATGCCGCTTACGGCGGAGGAAGCAAGTGTTTTGAGCGGGCCGCCGCTGATGGTATTCACTCGTATATCGCGTTCACCCAGATCATAGGTGAGGTACCTGGCGGTATGTTCCAGAGCGGCTTTGGCGACGCCCATGATGTTGTAACCCGGTACGACCTTTTCACCGCCGTAGTAGCTCATTGCCAGGATCGAGCCGCCCGCGGGCATCACATTGACCGCCCGCTGCGCCATGGCCAGCAGTGAATAGGCGCTGATGTCCATCGCCTGGTTCCACACGTCACGCGGGGTTGTGTGGAAGCTTCCCGGTCGGAGAAACTGGCGGTCGGCAAAGGCGATCGAGTGGACGATGAAATCAATTGTCTCGAACCGTGCCTTGATCCGGGTGAAGACGGTGTCAAGATCGTCGTCATCGGCTGCATTGCACGGCATGAGCCAAGGTTCGTCCAGACCGAGCTCCTTGAGTGCCAGTCGGCAACGGTGTTCCATTTTACCGCTGGGTTCGGGAATGACGGTGAAGAGGCACTCGGCACCGTGTTCCAACAGTTTTTTCGCAATGAACCATGCATAACTGCGATCATTGGCCACGCCGAAGACCAGTCCGCGTTTACCTGTCATCAAGCTCATGAATCGAATTCCTGGTGGTTGAGAATCGTGGTGTGCTATCAGAGCATGTCGAACGATAGTCGTGGTGGGGCGGTTGGGTCAACAGTCAGCAGTATGAAGCTATCTTACGGCGGACCTGTCCACACTCATCTCGCAATTGCATGCAATCGTGTATCGCATGAAGTGTCCGGCATGGAGATACCGGGTCTACGCAATGACGGGTGTAGCGCCGGCGAGTTCCTCGAATTCGGTCAGGATTGACCTGTCACCCGAGCAGACCAGGTCCCTGTAAGTTCGCATTTCCGGTAGCTTGATATTGATCCATCGCCGTGCGAGCAGCCTGCGGTTCTCGCTTGCGGTGGCATGGCGGCAGAACAGGGCACCGATAATCAACCCGCACGCCATATCGACGATCTTCCGTCCGTAAAGGTCCATGTAGTCCGTCCCGCTTTGCGATTTAGCGAACGCCACTGCTTCATCAAGCAGCTCAAGGCCTTCTCGCAGTTTCGAGACGATCGGTTCGAGGTCGGACGTCCAGCGGTTGTCCAGCAGTTCTTCGATGATGGTATGCGCTGTCCCCGAGACCACCCCACGTACAGCGGCGACGATCTGCAACTGAGTGGTGCCTTCATAGATCGTTGTGATGCGGCTGTCTCGCAGATGGCGCTCGATCGGATAATCCTGCATGTATCCGCTGCCGCCGAGCACGGCCATGGCGTTGTTGGTCACCCGCATGGACATTTCCGAAGCGTAATACTTGCTCATCGGCGTCAGCATGCCGTTATAGCGTTTGAACTTCCTTGATTCCTGCTTGAGCTGTTTTTTCTGGGTGTCGTCGGTGATCCGTCCTGATTCCATTTTTCGCAACACGCCATACTCGAGGTCGACGCAGAACGTTGAATAATACGTCAATGTACGTGCGGCCTTGATGTCGCTACTCATATCGACCAGCAGTTCTCTGATGGCCGGGAAGTTCTCGATGGCGGTGTTGTACTGTTTTCGCTTGTGTGCGTAGTCACGGGCGACGCGGAAAGCGGCTTCGGCAATCCCGAGCGACTGGGCGGCGATACCGATCCTCGCGCCGTTCATCAGGCTCATCACGTAAGTGACCAGTCCCCGCTGTCGTTCGCCGATCAGTTGCGCGGGCGCATCATCGAAAAAGAGTTCGCACGTCGGGCTGCCGTGAATGCCCAGCTTGTTCTCCAGTCGCCTGACCTTGACCTTCGGGCCGCGGTCGACCAGGAACAGGCTCAACCCCCGTCCATCTGAGATATGCATTTCACTGCGTGCCAGGACCAGCAGGACCTCGCCGCATCCGTTGGTGATGAACCGCTTGACGCCGGTGACGAACCAGTTGCCGGATTCGTCCTGCCAGGCCTTGACCTTGACGGCCTGCAGATCGCTGCCGGCATCCGGCTCTGTCAGGACCATGGCGCCGGTCTTGCGGCCCGCAGCCATATCGGGCAGGTAAGCCTGCTTGATTTCCTCGTCGGCGAATGCGTTGATCGTCTCGGCGATACCCTGGAGGCCGTAGATATTCATCAGTGAGGCGTCGGCCCGGCTGAGTATTTCATTCGACATGGTATAGATCAGTTCCGGGCAGTTCAGTCCGCCATAGCGGTAGGGCAGAGTGAAGCCCATCAGGTCGGCCTGGCCGAGCCGCTTGATCGCTTCGGCGATACCTGGTGCGTAGCTGACGGTGCCGTCTTCGTTCAGGCGATTGCCGATACGATCGGTCGATTCCGAACTCGGCCCGATCACATCGCCGCATAACTCACCGAGTATCCTGAGAATGTTCCTGTAATTATCCAGTGCATCCTCGATGGATTCCGGTGCGAAGTCGAATTCGGCGCAGTACCTGAAATCCTCTTCGACCAGCTCGGCAAGCCGGGCGACGTCCATGTAATCGAAGAGGAACTGGATATCTTCGTTATCGAGGTAGAAATTCGCCATATATGAAAGTCCTAAATAGCTTGTGCGAGTTCTTCGATGTCGGCGGTGTGCCCGCCGGTGCGTATTGCTTTGATCAGTTTCGGGATCACTATCGTCAGGTCGCCCACGATACCGTAGTGAGCGAACGAGAAGATCGGCGCCTCGGGATCGATATTGATTGCGAGTATTCTCGCCGACTCTTCCATACCCGCGCGGTGTTGGACAGCGCCACTGATACCGCATGCGATATAGAGCGCCGGCCTGACGGTGGTACCCGTCTGGCCGATCTGGTGTTCATGCCCGATGAATCCGAGATCGACCGCTGCTCGTGAGCAGCCCACCGCGCCGCCGAGGCAGTTCGCCAGTTCCCACAGCAGCCGGAAGTTATCCTTGGTCCCGACGCCCGCGCCGCCCGCGACGATGATCCTTGCGCCTTTTAAATTCACTTTCCGTTCTTCGCGGTGCGATTCGATGATCCGCAGCGGCGGCCTGCAAGCGTCGAGATCGACCTGTGGCCGGATCACCTGGGCCTGGTGATGGGCGTTCGGCGTCGGCATGACCATGACACCTTCACGCACCGTGGCCATCTGCGGCCAGCGATCGAAGTTGACGATGGTGGCGATGATGCTGCCGCCGAATGCCGGCCTGATCTGAAGCAGCAGGTTCTCATGCAGCGTCTTCGTAATCGGATCGGTATGGTCTCCGATCTGCAGGTCCGTGCAGTCCGCGGTGAGACCACATTTCATGGCACTTGCCACGGTCGGTGCCAGTTCACGGCCGATCGGCGTTGCGCCGTAGAGTACGATCTGTGGCCGCTGCGACCGGATCAGACTGCACATCGCCTGCCGGTAGGGTTCAACCTGGTAATGGCGAAGCACTTCATGCTCGACCAGGTAGACCTTGTCCGCACCGTAGGCGGCCAGCCGGTTCGTCAGCTCATCCGTACCCCGGCCGCCGAGCAGAACCGCTGCCAGCGGCACATTCAACTTCCCGGCAAGTTCGCGGCCTTTGCCCAGCAGTTCAAGCGGCACGTCCGAGAGCTTGCCGCCTTCCTGTTCCGCCAGTACCCAGACTTCACCGTTGCGATTCATTTCGATCATGGTCTGTTCTCTTGTTCTTTCAGCGTCAATATGAAATTCATCAGCCGATGGTATGTTCTTCGATCAGTTCGTTGACCAGCCGAGCCATGCCCTCGTCGGTGGGCTCGAACTGCTTGTAGTCGCCACCTGCCAGTACGATGGACTGAACGCGGTTGACTTTCGTCGGGCTACCGCGCATGCCGCACCAGTTCAGGTCAGCGTCGAGGTCTGCAAGCGACCATTGTTCGATCAGCAGCCCGCGATCTTCGAGCGCCTTGCATCGCTGGTCGGTCTTCATCTGAATCTGGTGGTCGTCGGCCTCTTTACCGAGTTCGGTTTTGACGGTGGTTTCGATTTCGGCACGTGACCGTGCTTTCTTGTACTTCATCATCTTCTTCGCCGCCTGTGGTCGAGGCGTGTTGGCGCTCTCGGTGACGGTGACCAGTGCCGGCAGATCGCCGCTGACGACCTCCCAGCCGTTACCCAGGTTTCGCCTCAGTGTGATCCGGCTGTCTTCGAGAAGCATCAGCCGGTCCATGTACGTCATCAGGTTGAACCCGAGTTTCTCGGCCAGTTGCGGGCCAACCTGGGCCGTGTCGCCGTCGATCGCCTGCCGGCCGCAGAAGACCAGGTCGGCATCGAGTTTCCTGACGGCGCAGGCAAGGATATAGCTGGTGGCCAGCGTATCCGAGCCGGCGGCCTTACGGTCGGTGATCAGGATGGCGCGATCGGCACCGCGGTACAGCGACTCGCGTAATGTCTCACACGCCTTGGGCAGACCCATAGTGACGACCGTTACCGTTCCGCCGTACTGGTCCCTGATCGCAAGCGACGCTTCGAGTGCATGCAGGTCCTCCGGATTGAATACGGCAGGCAACGCGGACCGGTTGACCGTACCGTCGTCCTTCATCGTCTGACCTGTGATTTTCTTGGTATCCGGAACCTGTTTCACACAAACCACGCAGTTGTATGACACGTTCAATACTCCCATGAAAGTAACCCGTCGGGCAGGTGGATTGACCGTAACGCTTACCCGCACCCGCGAGCCTACAGATTAGCAGATGGACCGGGATTCGACAATTTCATCTTAACCGTACCTTAACATTGTACAGGTGAGAGTCTGATAGTCGCGTGGCGGCGGGATTTGGACGTCGGTTCGGCTTCTGGCCGATGGAAAAGTTATTGGTATCGATTCTTCCATGAGAGACCCATGATGAAAACAGGCAGCAATCCATTTGTCACACCGGCTATTCTGATCGCCGTGGTGATTCTTTTCGCGTCAGACGGTTATCCCCAGCCGGGCGGCGGGCTCGAGCACGTCGAAGTTCCGAAGAAGATCGAACCGGGCAACCGTCAGCTCAGTCTGGTGGTGACGTATCCCGGCGAAGTCGCCGACTGGTCGGCGGAGAATATCGAATATACCTTCGCCACCGTCGCACGTGCCGGGTTCAGAATTTCACAACATTACTACGCCTGGGGCGAAATCGAACAGGCACAGGAACATTACAACTGGAAGGGCATGGACTACCACATCGGCCAGGTGATGGACCGCTATCCGCTGAAAGCGTCGCTGGTCGTGAAGATCGTCGACGGCGGCAACCTGGGCCAGTTTCCGGGCGACGTGGGGTTTATCTCGTTTCGGTATCCGAAACTCGTCGAACGGTTCAGGGCGTTCGTGCTGACCGTGCTCGATCGCTACCCCGGAAAGATACGTTATCTCTGGATCGGTAACGAGGTCGACCGGTACTTCATGAGCCATCGCAACCAGATCACCGATTTCAATGCGCTTTACCGGGATATCTGTGAAGCGGTCCGTCAGAAGCATCCCGAAGTGAAAGTCGGGACCATCTCGACGTACCACGCCGCGGCGAAGGAACACGGCCTGGATATTATCCGGGAGCTCGGCGCGACCGGCGACCTGATCGGGTTCACGTTGTATCCGCAACTGATGGAAGTGAATCGTAATTTCGATGTCAGTGTCAGCTTCCGCAGAATGGACGATATCGCCGATTCGATCAACCGCCCGTACGCCATTACTGAAACCGGGTGGAGTTCGGACGGCCCCGGCGGCTCGGAACATCTCCAGGCTCGGTATATCAAACACCTTGTCGCCGCATGGAACGAACGACAGGACAGGATCGCCTTCCTCGGCCTGTATATTCTCTACGACTGGCCGCCCAGCCTGACCTTCGCCGTTTCCGACCACTACGGCCACGGCGGCAACAACGAGTTCATGACTTTCCAGGGTTCACTCGGACTTGCCCGCAACACCGGCACACCCAAGCAGGCATGGAGCGAACTACTGCGAATGCTTCAGAAATAACGCCAGGTTCGAAGCCCAATCCCCCCACCTGGAGGCGTGGACAGCGAAATCGTCTGTGCCGCCGCAACCTTGAGCCGAGGGTTATCGATAGTATTCCACGATCAGGTTCATATTCACATCGAAAGGTACATCTTCCGGCGTGGGTACGGCGGTGATGGTGGCGGTCAGGTTGGACGGGTTGAAGCTCAGCCAGCCCGGCACTTCGCTACCCGGCAGTGACTCGAGGTTCTCGCGAATGAGTTTGTGGAGCTTCGGCTTGACGGTGATCGTATCGCCGACCTTGACCCAGCAACTGGGGATATCCGTCTTTCGCCCGTTGAGCAAGACATGGCCGTGCCCGACGATCTGTCGGGCGGCCCAGATGGTTCTTGCCCAGCAGAGTCGGCGGATGACGTTATCCAGCCGCATCTCGAGCAGGCGAAGCAGCACATCGCCGGTGTTGCCTTTAGTCCGGGCGGCTTCACGTACATAACGTCGGAACTGGCGTTCGAGAACGTTGTAGTGATAACGCAGCTTCTGCTTCTCGTTGAGGCGTACGCCGAAGTCACGCAGCCTTCGCCCGCGGAATCCGTGCATTCCCGGCGGGTTGAGCTGGCGCTTGGTGGTATGCTTGGGAATATCGGCGATCGGAACGCCGACACGGCGTGACAGTTTGACCTTCGGGCCGGTATAGTTGGCCATGACTTTTTCATCCCGCTTTCACGGGACGCTCCTGTGATGTTCGGCCGTGACTACGGCTTACGTTTCCGGGAACTTCAGGATCACATCGATCCTGCCGTCTCGAACTCAGTTCATCAGGGCGAGTTCGAGCACTACATCAGAACAGATGGTGCATGAAAAGTCAAATACAAACCAAGTCATTTGCGATCAGTCTTTTTCCGCCCACTAATACCGGGATGTATCGATATGCCGTTACCATACAAAGACTAAAGACCACCCTTCTTATAACGCCCGCGGGAGGATTCGAACCTCCGACCTACGGTTTAGAAGACCGTTGCTCTATCCTGGCTGAGCTACACGGGCTCGTATTTTATAATGATTCTAAGTCTCAACCTGCGTCGCCGGTTCGCCGGCAGGGCATGTTCATGCCGGGCAATATTGTACGTCATAATCGGCCCATCCTGAAGCGGGTCATCAGTAGAGGCGGGCTAAATTAGAATTACTAAAAAAAACTAGGAATTTTCTTATTTCATTAAGCTTTACCCCGATAGCAGAAACCAGTGTTGGACAGAGATTTCATGAAATTCAGCGATTTCCAATCAGACTGAACGTGCATGGCAATCTCCGCAGTCGGCAATTTCTGACAGGCCGTTTACTAAATCTTGTAGTTTTGCGATTTCGGGTGCCCCTGGTGAATTCCCCGACCCCCCCTTCACCAGGGGACTTTTATATGGCTTGGGGCTTGAGGCTTGGGGCTTG
>CAYRND010000052.1:0-23124 GCA_964425365.1 uncultured Phycisphaeraceae bacterium | reverse complement strand
CCACGATCTACTCTACTGATCGGTTTTGGGTGTCCCAATGCGGAAGTCAGGAAAATACATAATCGGACACGGTAAATCCCGATAGGCCGGGATCGCCCCTGCCGTCCGATTGTGAGTTCAACGCTACATGATTATGAGGGTGCTGTCGTGATCTTAAGTCAGTATTTTGTGCAACTTCTCACGTAGAGCGGCAAGTGTGTACGGCTTCTGAAGAAATCCTGCAAGTCCCTTGCCCGAAAACCGCTCAGTGGCATCCTGTTCATTGTAGCCGCTGCAGAGAATAACACGGGCATTGCGATTGATATGGAAAATCTCGCGAAAGGCCTCTTCACCGTTCATGTGGGGCATGGTCAGGTCCAGGAGGATGCAGAGGATATCTTCCTGATGTTCGCGATAGCATCCAACGGCTTCCATTCCGTTGGAAGCGGTAATAACATCGAACCCCAGTTTTTCGAGCATCTGCCTGCTGATGGAACAGACGGTTTCATCATCGTCAGCGACCAGTACTGTACCGTGCATACCGAGCGTTGATGGAGATGTTTCACTGTTGATCGGCGAGCGTGAACTGTCTATGGTTGATTCGCTGACGGGAAAGAGAATCTTGAAAGTGGTCCCTTTATCCGGTTCGCTGTAGACTTTGATTGCGCCCCTGTGGCCGCGAATGATGCCCAGCGTGGCCGACATTCCGAGTCCCCGGCCGGTGAACTTGGTAGTGAAGAAGGGATCGAAGATGCGTTCGACGGTGGAGTTATCCATCCCGCAGCCGGTATCGGATACCTCCAGGAAGACGTACCGGCCTTCGGGTAGCGGTTCTTCACTGCCGATACGTACGCTGCCGTTGATACCACTCAGATAAGCGTCATCGCAGAAGATCACATCCGTCGAGAGTGTGATAACGCCGTTGTCATCACCGAGCGATTCCGACGCATTGGTGATCAGGTTCATGATGACCTGTCGGATCTGTGTGGCATCGCCGTCGATACAGGGCAGATTCGGCGCAAAATTGAACTTGAGTTCTGCCTTCTTCGAAATGGACACTTGCAGAAGATGTACCATTTCTTCGACGAGTCGGCCGAGATCGATCTGATCGATAACGAACTGGCCTTTGCCGGAATAGGCCAGCATCTGTTTTGCCAGGTCGGCGGCACGTTTGGAGGCTTTTTCGATTTCCGCCAGGTTGCGATGGACAGGGGATGAAGGCGGCAGTTCATTCATTGCCAGGTCGGCATTGCCGAGTATCGCCATCAACAGATTATTGAAGTCATGAGCGATTCCACCGGCCAGGACACCGAGGCTTTCCAGCTTTTGGGCGTGTTGAACCTGGCGTTCAAAATTCAGCTTGGCTTCCTCGCCCTGCTTGCGATCTGTGATATCGATCGCTACACCGATGCAGTGTTCCGGCTGATGATGACTGTTCCGGCTGATGATTCTGCCTCGGGTCATTACCCAGAGCCATTCGCCGTTATGACGGCGAAGTCGATGCACGCTTTCATAAATGGGAGTCTGTCCACGTGCATGGGATTCAAAACGGTTCATGACTTCGTCGAGGTCGTCCGGATGATGGAATGATCGCCATGCCTCGGCGGTGCCGGGTAATTCACCCTCGCTGTAGCCGAGCATCCGATGGAATCTGTCATCGAAGGATACTTCCCCTTTTGTAACATGCCATCGCCAGATTCCGGCGCCGCTGACGTCCAATGCCAGAGAGAGTCGTTCTTCATTTTCGCGCAGTTCTTTGTGTATCCGGTAATCTTCAGTGACATCTCTGAATACAAGCACAACGCCGGCGATACTGCCGTCAACGTTCATGATGGGGGCCGCGGAATCGGCGATCTGGTATTCGCAACCGTTTCTTGAAATCAGCTTGGTATGATTCGCCAGGCCGACAGTTTCGCCATCTGACAGAACCCTGTTGACGGGGTTGGCGGCCGGCTTGCTGGTTTGTGCGTTGACGATGTGGAATACATCGGTAAGCGGCCTGTTTCTTGCCTCTTCTTGCTTCCAGCCTGTCAGTTTTTCAGCGACGGGGTTGAGCCGGGTGACGTTGCCGGAGGTATCGGTCGCGATGACGGCATCGCCGATCGAATTGAGTGTCGTACGAAGATCCTCTTCCTTCTCTTTCAATTGGACCATGGTACGCTGCAGGCTTGTTAAAGTGTACCTGAATGCATCTGCGAGGTTGCCGATCTCGTCATTGCCGCTGACGGTGATGATATCTGATACATCGCCGGTCGTATCATCACGAATATTGCGAACCTGTCTGTCAAGCTGGACAACCGGACGGGTAATCAGGTGAGCGATGAGATACAGGATGACCAGTCCCGCCAGAGAACCCGCGATGATATAGCCGGTGGTGCGGACAGTCAGTTCGAAAATGGCATCCTGAATATCCTGGGTATAGAGGCTGGAGCAGACAACCCAGTCCCATGGGTAGAAGTATTCGGCGCAGGTCGTCTGCGGTTCATATACGGACCGGCTCCATTTCGAGAGCCATGTGTGGCTGACATAGGTCAGTTCATCACGTTGGGCGAGGATGACCATCTGCTTGAAAGGCAGGCTGCCATCCGGAGCTTTTACATCGGACATGTTTCTGCCCTCGAGCTCGGGCTTCAGTGGATGCATGACCATCTGCCCCGTTCCATCCATGATGAAGAGATGCTCATCTTCACCGAATCGCACCTGTCGCAGGTGGGTCAGAACGCGTGCCTGGGCTTCAGTTCTGCTGTGTGGGAAGTCGGGGTCTGTCTTCCACTGGTATGTTCGAATACCATCTTCGTAGTATTGCATTAAAGATGTGGCTGACTGGACCACCGCATGCAGTGTTGCCTTTCGTTCGATCAGTTTTTCCTGCTCGACCAGTGGAATGACGAGCCAGTAGACGATTACGGCGAACAGTGCAGCAACGATAACTGCGAATAGACCCAGTTTACCGCGAATATTCAGCCGTAACGATAGCTTACTCATCCGTGTTCTCTTTCCACTGTTGAAGCATATCTTCGTAGCGGCATGTCGCCGGTACAGCCCGTTCAGGCCGAAGGGGTTTGGGCGAGCCTGGTCGACTGAGCCAGTATTCACGTGATTGCGGCGGGTTGAGTTGCGGTGAATAAACCTCTTGTGTCAATGACCCGATCAACGCATCGAGCTCCTGGCTCAGGTTATCCATGGCCTGTTGGGGTGTGACCCGGCCTTCAATGGCCATGGCGATGTGATGCCACCACAGCGCGGACATTTTCGGATAATGAGGCACATTCGGGCCGCTGTCGGTGAATGACTTGATGACCGGTGATCGGAGCAATTCAATCATACCGCCGAACCGGGGTTCACTTTCCGTTGCAACTTGAGAATAAAGTGTGCTTCGACGGACCGGTATGCCGCCTGCAATGAACTTCTTCAGGGATACGGTCTTCGACAGGCAGAACTGTGCCCACAGCCACGAAGCATGTCGACGGTCACCGGTTGTGGAATTCGGTATTGTCCAGCTACCGGCGTCCATGTAGCCCCTTTTCATACCTTCTTCCCAGTACCGGCCGCGTGGGATCGGCGCGATGCGCCAGACGGGATTGCCGTGTTTGTCGCAGACAGGGCTGCCGACTTTGTTGTATTCAGGATTGAGTGCGGCGTAAATCTCGCACCAGTACCAGGTCTGGGCGATATCACCGCGTGCGGGAATCGACCCCAGGCCGAGCCAATCAAGTTCCCTGGATTCCGGCGGAGCGTATTTTTCGAGCAGTTCAATCCATTTGGTCAGACCATAAACAGCCGCAGGACCGTTGATCGCACCACCGCGCTCAACTGAAGTACCGACGGGGATACGCTGTTCCACCCGGATACCCCATTCATCAACCGGCAGTCCGTTCGGCAGGCCCTTGTCACCCATACCAGCGATCGACAGAAAGGCGTCTGAAAACCGCCAGCCCAGCCATGGTCCCGGACGGCCGTAATCCGCATGACCGTAGGCTGTCACTTCCGAATCGTTTGGATTCGCCATTTTCCGGCCATTGAAAAACGCGGCGATATCTTCATACGCCGACCAGTTCAGCGGTACACCCAGATCATAACCGTATACCTTGCGGAAATCGGCGCAGACCTCCGGATCGGAAAACCAGTCGTATCGGAACCAGTACACGAGTGCAAACTGGTAATCAGGAATTTGCAGTTGATTACCGTCATAATCCTGGGCGCATTCCAGATTCAGGAAATCCGCCATATCCAGCATGGGGTTGGTATACGGTTCGCCTTCACCTTTCATGTAATCGCTGAGTACGACGATCTTGCGCGATCGCAGGTGCGTTCCGATCAGGTCCGCGTCCGAAACGTAGATATCGTAGTGAAGTTTGCCCTGTTCGGTCTGCTCCATCAGGTTGTTTACAACGTCACCTTCACCAATTACATCATGTTGAACCTTGATTCCTGTAATATCCTCAAACGCTCGCGTGAGGTACTGGCTCTCCCAGAAGCTCGTTTCGATATCCTCGCCCACGGATCGCAGCGACAATCCTCTGAAGGCCGAAGCTCGCTGGCGAAACCATGTCAACTCTTCGCATCGTTGCTCGAAGCTCAGCACGGACGGTTCGAACAGGTTGGCCCATTTGGTGACAACCGGATCATGTGTCGAATCCAGATACATGATCTTTTCAGTTTTCATCACCGGGCGGATCAGAATTCCTGCCACTATTAAAACAGCAATGATAGGGACAATAAATGCAATCGTGATGATTGTCCTGTTACCTTCAGCCATGAGCATGGTCCTGTATCGCGTTCATATCAACGGCCATATCCGTATCGAACTCATATTCAATTTACCAGCCGGTATGTATGTCCAATAACCCGATACGCCTCACCTGTGATTTTATGCCTTTTCATATTGTCGGTCACATGTACGGCGGATGTTAAATGATGCCGCGTTGAAATGGTTGGAACACTGTTGATTCGGGATGAGCTGTAGCCCCTCACAATTTGGTGGCATAGCAGTGGGGGCTATAGCGACGTAAGCTGATGCAACGGATAAAGGGTATGATATGCCATATCCCTTCTCCGTTGATCCACCATTGTTTATTTACGCACTAATTCTTATATGCCCCGATCCGGTAGGTATATTCAACCACCCCGAATAAACCGTCGGTATCTGTAAAGGTCGTGACATCGGGTCCGACATCAGCGATATCCGACCATATACCCGCGTTGCCGTAATACGGCCTTCGCTGGATGATGAAGCCTGATTCATCATCGCTTTGGTCTGTCCAGCTGAGTTCGATGATTCCATCGCCCAGGACGGTTGCCGTCGGATTGCCCGGTGCCGACAGAGGTGTTGTGATGAACATACCAATGAAACCACCCTGTCCACGCATCGGAATGTCAAGGTCATAAGTCGTGTAATCCAGGTCATAGACCTGTTGTACGTTGAACGCTGCCGGGTTATCCATCCGGTCAAACAGCAGGATCGCTTCGGTCACATAGGCGCTGCTGCTTAAGAACGACAGGTCCACATTTTCGACCACGCGGCTGTTGTAAGTGCCATTTACCGCGGCCAGGAACCAGAGATGATCCTTACGCCTGGCCATGACGGCCAGGTCGCCGATCTGACTGATATTCAGGACGATGGTTTCGTTCCATGTACTGGGGATGTTTTTGAATACTTCACGCTGAGGCGACCAGGCCGGCAGCGCATAATCGATATGCCCCGGATTGCTGGTCCAGTGAATCAGCGGCGAGGTCAGTAGTACACCCATTGCCAACTGCATTGGCCAGGTCGTTCCGCGCAGGCGTTCATCGGTGACGAGTGAGCCGGGTGTGAAATCGGTCTGAGCGACAGCACCGCGTGTGAACGGCAGTGCGGCATAATGATGCTGCTCGATGGTGTACCATTTATTGAATTCCAGGCCGTGAACACCTTCGCGTGTCATTTCATTCGGCCAGGTGCGGTCTTCACCGGCAGGTTTATTCGCGCCGTGGAAATTGACCATCAATTCCTTTTCCGCCCCGATCCGCAAGGCCGCCTCATAAAAGTCGAGCATGGCGACGGATTCAGAGTTCATAAAATCGATCTTCACTCCGACGGAACCTGTCTGCTTGATCCGGTCGAAGAAATCACGCATCCGGCTGTAATCTCCGGCGGGGTCGCTGATTTCCCACCAGTGTTTTCCAGATATTCACATTCACACCCAGCGGCCGGGCATGGTCGACGACTTCAGTGACCAGATCCCATTTGTCTTTACTGCCATCGGACCACTCTTCCCATTTCTCGTCGATGAGGATATATTCCATTCCCAGTTCGGAGGCTTTGTCGGCGTAGATTTTCTGCTTGTTCCAATCGACAGTGAAGTCCGGCCACCATGACCAGAGTGACCGGCCGGGACGGATCCATGAGGTATGGATGCCGTCGGGAAATAAAGCCGGATCAGGCGGGCTGGCCAGATTACGGATCAGATCGCTGTTTACCAGGCCGTTGAGATCGATCGCAGTGATCGTCACCCGCCAAGGTGAATAACTACCAGCAGGTACAGACCACTGGTTATCATCGAGAAAGGCGCTTTGTATCATCCGGCTGCCGTGATCCACATGGCATGTCATGCCTGAATACCGCTGAACATCCGACTCTGAGATGAGAAGGTAGCCGTCATTGTACGGCAGGTGACAGACGATCGGTGGTCCCATGTCGGTACCGAAATTACCGATGACGGCGGAATAATACATACCTTCATAGCTGGTTGTGCTGGCCTGGTGCCATACTTGCGTATCGGCCGGTATCAGCCAGCCGCTCGTTTCACCGCTGATCGTACGTATGCCGCTGCCGGGTATCTGGTAGCGATAAGCGATACCGTCATCAGACAATCGGAATAATATCACCAGACTCGAGTCACCGGCGCCTGTACGATCAGCCGTGATGGTCTTTTCATGGTAGTGATTCACGGCCGTTGGATGTGTACCTCGCATTGCGTAGGTTTCATTCACTACCGATAGGGCAGACCCGGAGACCGAGTTGACACCACTGCCCAGGTCGATGCCGTCCACAATTACACCCAGTGGAGAATCCTCGATCAGGCTGACACTGTTGCGGTCAAGCGAGTAATAGAGACGATTGCCTGACACCTTGATCGTTGCGGTCAATTCACCCGAGGGACTTGACAGGGTCTCGGACGCAAAGGTACTGCGGATAACAGTTGAGAGAACCATTATGCTGATAATACATGCTTGCCACTTACGCATGTCGAATTCTCCTTGCAATCTACACATGGATATGGATTATCAACCTGACGTATCCCTTCAAACCGGTACCACCTCAGACGGTCAGGAAACTCAAACGCTCATGTGAAACCTGGTACATGGTAGAAGTGGGGACCGTCTCCTTTTTCTCCTCATGAACCAGCAATTTAGCAGTAACGCCGAAAAGAGACTATTGTTGTTTGCGTTTTTTATTTTACTATTTGCGGCATTTTCACCGGTTCTTATGCCCCACGGCAGGGTGGGTATGCCTGATTGTACTTCAGCCGCGGTGAATGATATGATCACTTTCATGCTCAAGGCATTCATATTTTTACATATTTACAATAATCGCGAAAAGTTCAGTTATGTCAGACATTGCCGCCGCTACCGTTCAGTTCAATCATCGTTCGGGTGACAAGCCATATAACCTCGGGCGCATTGAACATTATGTACAGATTGCAGCCGGGCGGCGTGTCAATATGCTCATCTTTCCGGAGATGTGCATCACGGGCTATTGGCATGTACGTCATCTGTCACGTGGCGGGATTGTCGAACTGGCCGAGCCTGTCCCTGACGGGCCGTCCACGCGTGCGATTCGCTCACTCGCCGTGAAGCACGGCATGCTCATCGGTGCGGGTCTGATCGAACTGACTGACGACGGTCACCTGTTTAATACCTATATCTGCTGCTTGCCTGACGGGACGGTACACCGGCATCGGAAGCTGCACTGCTTCATCAGCGATTACTTTTCGAGCGGCGACAGCTATACGGTTTTCGGTACGCCTTTCGGCTGCAAAGCCGGCGTACTGATCTGCTGGGACAATAATCTGGTCGAGAACGTGCGAATCACCGCGCTGAAAGGCGCCGATATTCTCATCGCACCGCACCAGACCGGCGGCTGTCGGTCACGCAGTCCGTACGCCATGGGCCCGATCGATGTAACACTCTGGGAGAACAGGCATCAGCATCCCGAGTCGCTGCTCGCCGAGTGTCGCGGCCCGAAGGGACGCGAGTGGCTCATGCGTTGGCTGCCTGCCCGGGCGCATGACAACGGGCTCTTCATCCTGTTTGCCAACGGTGTCGGCCGCGATGATGACGAAGTCCGCACGGGCAATGCCATGATCATCGACCCCTACGGCCGGATCATCAGTGAATCGGAAACCTTCGAGGATGACATGGTCACTGCTTCGCTCGATCTCGACCTGCTGCCGACCTGCACGGGTCGGCGATGGATCCGCGGCCGCCGGCCTGAACTCTATAAGCCGCTGATTCTCTCCACCGGCCGGGAACTCGACCCGAGAAGTGCAAGGTTTTCTGATCAGCCGGTACTGTAATACCTTATTCTATAGCTAATCACAGGCTCTGACATATTTACATAATCCAAACACACAGGCGTTGTCAACTGATATCAACCAAAATGGTTGATGAAGGAAGTATAGTATTGCTTGTAATCTGTATTTTGGGTATAATAAACCCGTAATGGTTGATATCGGGAGAGTCATGAGCAAGTCTATTGAGGAACAGAAGTGTGTACAGGATGGTGTCGAGGCAGTTACCTCACAGAAGGCGGCTGTACTTCGAACGCTCAAGCAGTGGATCAGGCAGGGTAAGTTTCAAGTCGATGAACCTCTGCCGTCAGAACGCGTGATTTCAAATCTGCTCAAGCTGCCGCGACATACCGTTCGTGTTGCATTGAAGAAACTGGAAGAGGACGGTTGGATTGAAAGGCGGGGGCGAAGCCGTGTGGTGACCATGACGTCGGAAGTTCAGGAATCGCAGCTTGATTCAAAGACCATTGTCGTGCTTGCGCAGGAGCACTGGTCGGGAACGACTGATATCAAACCCGGTGACCTGTGGTATATCGTCATGGGAACCCTGCAGGCGCTGGGGCAATCTGCCGTTGCCGGGCAAACCATTGATCCTGACGACATAACCGCCGAGCGGTTCATGAAATTGATTTCCGATAAGCCTTCCGGTGTTATCGCCTTTCAGGATGTCTTCATTCACGCAACCAGCCTGGCGATCCTGCAGGGTATTCACGCGTCGAAGATACCACTATGTGTGTACGGCTATAAGCCGGAGCTTCAAATATTCGACACGGTCGAATCTGATCAGGCAGCGGGCGCGTATGCGTTGACAAGGTACCTGCACGAACGCGGCCGGCGCCGTATTCTGCGATTGTGGGAATACCGTGCGGATATCCCCGATAATGAGCATTGGCTGAAAAAACGTGATGAAGGGTACGAAGCGGCCGTGAAAGACGCCGGATTAGAATCATTGCCGGCGTATCGAGTGCCTGAACTGCCGTTCTATGCCGGTACCAAGGCGAAATTCGATATGCGAGCGAGATATCTTGCGGGATTTCTCGTTGAAATCTTCACCGAATATCCCGATATCGACGCAGTCATGGCAATTTCGGATTCAGCATCATTTCCATTGGCAAGCGCATTGCAAAGGCTCGGCCGGAGGCCCAATGAAGATGTCGATATCGTCGGGTACGACAATTACTGGCAACTGCATGACTACCAGCAGTGGATGCCGCTGAAGCTGCCGGCAACGATCGATAAACATAATGCTTCTCTGGGTAGTGAACTGGTCAATCTGCTTATCGAGCGAATCAGTGGGAAACTGCAGCCGGAGCCGGTACACCGGCGAATAAAGCCGGAACTGATCATCTGCGAATAGATCTCAAGACCATTTTTGAAGGAGGCTGAAAAAAACATATTGCTCGGAAAGAAGGCGATCGCACGCAACTGATCTGTAGCGTCGACTGAAGTGTAATCCGGGACGGAAAAATGGCGGCTTGTCACGTCATATGCTGTCGTATGTCCATATTTTCGCAAGTATCCGATTTCCCGAAATGCAAGACAGAAGGAGAAATGTCATGACGGTAAAACAAACAGTTATGAAGAGTGTTGCCATGGTTCTCATATTGGCGGTCGTTGCAACCGCACAAACAGTCGCACCCGATTGGCCGATCCGTGTCAGTTCGAACGGCCGGTACTTCGAGGACCAGAGCGGAAAAGCGTTTCCCTATCATGCGGATACCTGCTGGACGTTGATCCAGTCAATGAATATGGGTGAAGTCGAAACCTATCTCAATAACCGTTCTGATAAGGGATTTACCGTTGTTCAGTTCTGGGCGCTGCCGATACCGTTCGATGGCAACTGCACGGGCCGCGGGGTGAGCTGCAAGGAAGGCAACCACGCGCCGTTCCACGGCGGTGTGAATAACATGCACGATCCGAACGACGCCTATTTTGATGTACTCGATCAGATCATCTACAAGGCTGAACAGAAAGGTCTGGTTGTCAATATCAACCCCTGCTGGTTCGGATATTCGTTCTGGGACTGGGCTACGAAGCTGACCAACTACAACGCACCCATCTACGGCCAGTATCTAGGTAACCGTATGAAAAACCATCCGAATGTCATGTACTGGGTCTGCGGCGATGTCGATCCGAACTACGGCGGTAACGAAAAGCGCGATGAACTCGATCAGCTATGTAACGCTATTCGCTCTGAAGATTCCGACGCACTGATCAGCGGCCATGCCGCCACCGGCAATCCTAGCTGGAACTTCTGGAATAACTCCGGCTACGGCGCCGGCTGGTACAACTACCATTCAGCTTATGCCTACGGATTCGGCGTCACTGGCGCCCGTGTCTGGCAACAGGTACGCGATGGTGTCCATCGCAACAATCCCGTTGGTCCGACGATCAATATCGAAAGCTTTTATGAACCCCAGAAGGGTGCGGAAATTCTACGGCGCAATGCCTGGTGGACCATCACGGTTGGTGGGGCGGGGCATGCTTATGGTCATACCGATATCTGGTGCTTCAAGGGTAACTGGGGCGCTCTGGATGCAACCGTTGCTCAGCATATGCGGTATCTCGGCAAGTTCTTCCGCGAGAATCCCTGGGGTGCCAACCTTGCCAATGACGAACACGGCGCTATCGTCTCCGGCCACGGCGGCGATGACGACAAGGCAACCGGTATTCTCGCTTCAGACGGATCGTGGTTCTATGCCTACCTGCCCACAGGCAGGACCGTTGGAATCGATATGAGTAAACTGAGTATGAATCCCGTCACTGCGAAGTGGTATGATCCCACCAATGGTAATTACCAGAATATCGGTGATTACCCCAACAGCGGAACACGAAACTTTTCGACACCGGGCAATAATGCGTCGGGGTACAGCGACTGGGTGCTGGTATTGAGCACGCCACCTCTGAATCCGCCGGTCGACCTCGATGTTGTCGTGATCTCAGGCAGTGAAATTCACCTGAGCTGGGCTGACAACAACAGTAATCCCAATGAGGATGGCTATATCATCCAGCGCAGACCTTACCGGGGCACACACGGGGATTGGTCCACATTAGTTGATAATCTGCCTGCTGGCATAACGAGTTATACCGATACCGATTCGATCTATGGAATGGTCGAATACATCTACCGTGTAGGTGCTTTTAAAAATTAACGATGCACCCTGGCATCCATGGCCGGATTCGACGGAGGGATGTTGAATCAGGTTATTGGTTTCATCAGGATAGGGAGACAAGCTGTGTTCAGTTCAAGCAAATCATATCAAATCAAAGTGACTACACTCGACCGATGCAAGTATCTATTCCTGTGCCTGTGGTATTGCTACTGCCTGCTCGGCGTGAGCCTTCCAGGTGCGCAGGCACAAGTGCCCTGGGCTAACGGCAAACTTGTGGTTGCACCCGATGGCCATAATCTCCAGCATGAAAACGGTACGCCTTTTTTCTGGATGGGCGACACGGCCTGGGAGCTGTTCCACCGACTGGAACGCGAAGAAGCGGATCAGTACCTGCAGAACCGGGCGGACAAGAAATATAATGTAATACAGGCCGTCTGTCTTGCCGAGCTGGGTAGTGTGACGCCACAGGGTATTGAAGATCCGAATCCTTACGGTGATATCCCACTGGTCAATCAGAACCCGATGCAGCCGGATGTCACGCCGGGCGATGATCCGGGCAATCCTACCGAATACGATTACTGGGATCACGTCGATTACATTATCGACAAGGCCGAGTCACTGGGTCTATATATCGGTATGCTGCCAACCTGGGGCTACTGGGTGAATGGCGGACTGGTCAACTCAGGCAACTCCGAAGTGTACGGCCAGTTCATCGGTGATCGCTACAAGGACAAACCGAATATCATCTGGATACTCGGTGGCGATCGCATACCCGATACGAGCGAACGGCAGGCAACATGGCGGGCAATGGCGGCGGGCATCATTGCCGGTACCGGTGGCGATAATGACGCCATACTCATCACCTATCACTCAAGGGCTGGAGCACCATCATCCAATTACTTCCATAACGATTACTGGCTCGACTTCAATATGATCCAATCCGGCCATATCTGCTGGGATGTCAATAACTGGGACCAGATCACTCATGATTATTACCTGTTACCCATCAAGCCGACTATCGATGGCGAGCCATGCTACGAAGACCATATCGTCTTATGCAATCGAAGCCAGTACTTCCGCGACCATGATGCACGGAAAGCCGCCTACCGCGCGATCTTCGCCGGGGCACTGGGCCATACCTACGGCCACTCGGCAATCTGGCAGATGTATCACCCGCCCCATGGTGGAATCAACGGCACGGAAATCGGACGATACTGGGACGCGGCAATGGACAGGCCCGGCGGTGTGCAGATGACTTATGTCGTGAACCTCATGATGTCCAGACCGCTGACCGGCAGACTTCCCGATCAGTCGATTCTTCAGAACGCATTCAGCGGTGGTGACCATACACGGGCCTTGCTGGGCGACGATTACTTATTCGTATATTCACCGGCCGGTAGAGCGTTCACCGTTAACATGGGCAGGATCGGCGGCTCACAATTGCATGGCTGGTGGTATAACCCACGCGATGGTCAATACAATGATATCGGCCTGTACAATAATTCAGGCAGCCACGGTTTCTCGCCACCATCGAGCGGAGGCGGTAATGACTGGGTACTGGTACTTGATAACGCAGATCGAACCGATTTTCCCCTACCCGGCCAGGATATATTTCCAGGTAACCTGGGTATCAGCATCCCTGCACCATCCAATGTTTTTGCTACACCCATATCCGCTACCGAGATCAACATCATCTGGCAGGACAACTCAAGCAGTAGTGATCAGGAAGATGGCTTCATCATCCAGCGTCTGCCATATCAGAACAACAGCAGCCAGTGGCAGGAAGTCGGTAGAGTGGATGAGGACATTACCACCTTCATCGATTCCGACAGCCTGCATGGTATGGTGCAGTACCACTATCGTGTCGGTGCATTCAAAAATTGACCGGTTATACTGACGGCTTCGAGGCCGGACTGACGGAGGTGGATTGTATCAGGTTGATGGCGAATATGAATGCTTTTGCCGCACGATGTTTTGACAGGTTCATGATTGTGATGTGATGTTGCGTATCCATTACGATACAATTGTCACACTGGAGTGACAGTCCCTTGATAAGTGTTGCAGCACATCATACGGAATCTGAGCCTGTCATTTTTATGTAATCATTACATTCCTGTTAAACACCGATCATACGAATTTTCGGAGAGCGATATCATTCCATGTTCTCATGAGAAATGATACGTACGGGTAAGCTTTGCTTATTCATGCCGCCCCGATCCGATATTATCGGGGAAATCAAGACCTTCCGGATGTCACATAGCCATAGAATCCGTTTAATGGTAATGCCCGATGTCAATCATCTTTACGCCGCGTTTCGCACCGCCGTGCGAAAACTTTCTGCAAGATTATCAAGTGTAAACCGCTGAACTCTTTCCCTGCCCCTTGTGCCGATCACGGCGAGATCATCACGGCCGAGCGTGCCGGTGAGAATTTGAACTGCTTGCGATTCATTCGTCGGGTCGAATCGGATACCCGTGACCTGATCTTCGATCAGGTCGTCGCAGCAGCCTGCGTGGATCGAACATAAAGTGGGTAGCCCGCAGATCATGGCTTCATTGACCACCAGGCCCCATACGTCGCCTAGCGTCGGGAAGATGTGCAGGTCGGCGGCGAGGTACCACGCGGCGATTTCAGCCGGGTCCACGTGACCGGCATGAATGATCCGCGATGATTCGCACTGGTCGATGACGGTTTCCAGCGGCCCGTTGCCGATGAAGACCAGCCGCCACCGTTCGCGGACGGGTTCATCAACCTGGTGCCAGAGCCTGACCAGTTCGGCGGTTCCTTTCATCGGCACGAGTCGCCCGACCACGATGGCAAGTTTTTCATCCGGTGACAGACCCTGTCGTATGGCATCGACTCTTGTTCGCACAGATCCATCATCAACCTGGCGTATCAACGTGTCATGGTCCGCCGCATTCAGCGCATCCACGATCTTCGCGTCAGGCACGTTCCACGTTCGGAGCACTTCACGGGCCTGCGAGCCCATGCCGACGACCGCATCGGCCCGGCCGAGCAGCAGCTTGCGAAGTCGGTTTCGCCAGGTATTCTGCGTAGCGCTGATCCGCGACTGGTACGACCAGATGACCAGTGGAACGTTGTACACTTTCGCATACGCCGCGGCGATCGCGGTTCGCGGGCCGAGTTCGCAACTGATAATCACATCCGGGCGGAACGCTTTCAGATCACCCCACAGGCCGTGCGGCAGGTGCAGTGTGATGACCTGCTCGAAAAGGACCGGCCGCCGGCTGATCACTTTCCGTTTGATGGCAAAGCCCTTCGATTGCGTGACGGGACAGGCCGACCGGGCGCTCTGCCACAAGCGGTCGAATTCACCATCGGCATTGACGAATACACGAAAGTCCCATCCTTCGGTTTGCGCCAGGCGGTCGAACACCGGTCGTCGATACGGGCTGATGAAATTGGTCAGAAACGCGACTTTCAGCATCAGGCGGCATCCCGGTTAACAGGTGTTGTAGAATGCTTGTCCTGGTCGGTTGCGCCCTTGTACTCGGCGAACCGGCCGGAACCGGCAGGTCGCAGCCACGCCATCAGCCCGCCCCATGCAAGCGGAAGCGTGAGCAGGCCGAGCATGAAAGTTTCAACCCGCCCGGTCAAACAGCCGGGTAGCCCGCAAATCAATAGCATGGCCGATTTAACTATCCGCCGACCGAACTGCACCGGCGGGTTCATACGGATACCGTTCTCAGTGCAGATCCGGTGATAGACCAGCCCGCCCCGGTACCGGCGATTCCACAGCCATCTGAAGGTCGCCCGCTCGGCCGGGACATCTTCCCAGACGACCGCATCCGGTGCCGCGGCGAATCGGCCGCCGCTCTGATGGATTCGCGTGAACAGCTCGGTGTCGGACCCGCCCGATCGTCCGAAGCTTTCGCGGAATCGTAGCCGGTCGACGTAGAACCATTTACCCTTCACCAGCGTGTTGCCCGTCCGCGTACTCTGCCACGGCAGTTTGCCGTTACCTTGTGTCGTAACGCCGTGATGGAACAGCCTGCAACGGTGCAGCCATAGGGGCGAGCCGGCGGGGAGCCGGCCGTCCACCGGGCCGAAGGCGGCGTCGGCGACTGATGTATCCAATGCATCGACCATCTGCACAAGCCAGTCGGGCGAAACGACTTCATCGTCGTCGACGAATGCGATGAGATCGGCCTCACCGGCGTCGATCGCACCATTACGCGCCAGGGCGATGTTCTGACGCGGCTCGACGGAGTATGACACACGGTTAAACGGATGCGCTCGCGATTCCAGCCTGTGGACAATCTCCCTTGCACTCTCATCCGCATCGTTATCCACAACGCGAAGTTCGAGCGTACTGTTCGCCGGTACGGCGATCTCGGCGAGTGATGTCAGCAGGCGCTCGAGCATCACAGGCCTTCGATACGTGGCAATGGCAATGGCGATCCGTCGGTTCATATCAGTGCCAGTGAAAGTACCGGTTGCGGTTCAGGTGTATTCAGCGGCTCCGGGCCGCGAAGGCCTGTCCGCGAGGATTTCCTTAACTTCTTCTGTGCAATGGAAAGGGCACACCGGCACTGGTAATTCTCTCGGAGCAGCCAGTGCCTCGACAGTTGCCGGCCTGCCAGCAGAATGAACAGCGGATTCGCGCGAAGGTACCGCTTCAGCAAACGGCGGGGTTCGCAGCAGAGCCGGAATGCCCATTCCATGCCGATATTCTGCAGCACAGACGGTGCCTGCCTGACGGCGCCGGCGTGGAAGTCGAATGCGGCGCCCACGCCGATCATCACAGCGCTCAGACGACCGCTGTGGCGCGACATCCAGATTTCCTGCTTCGGACTGCCCAGTCCCAGCCACACAATGTACGGGTTCGCCTTTTTCAAAGACTCGATGTGCCGGCGTTGTTCCTCTTCACTGATATCACCCATGGGCGGGCTGATCGCCTCGACGATCCGCAGCTTCGGGAACTGCCTTTTCAGATTGTCGAGCAGTTTCGGCAACCGGTCCGGCCGGCCGCCGTAGAACGCGACCCGCCAGCCCTGACGCTCGGCTTCCTCCAGTGTTTTCAGCATGAGCGTCGGGCCGTAGACGCGAGAAGCCTGACGGTGTCCAAGCAGTTTCTGCATCCAGACCACCGGCATGCCGTCGGCCGTGTTCAGGTCGGCATTCAGCAGTGCCCGGCGGTGGTCGCGGTTGAACAGCGAATCGATAATACTGTGTACCGGGCATACGCCGATATACCGGCTCGATCCTTCATGAATCCATTTGCCGATCTGGTCGATCACGCCCGTGTAATCGAGATTGCACACCGGGACGCCGAGCACCTGCGTGGCGGGTACCATCCCCAGCCTGCGCTTGATGAATTCCCGGCCGGTGAATGTGAACCATGCCTTGCGTAACATATACAATGCCGTCAGCCCGATGATCATCACCTCGAACGCGGCGTTCTTATGTTTGATCTGCTGGAACTCGGCCTGAAACCGCCGGTGCCAGTCGTCCATGAGCTGTTCGCCGAGTTTATTATCGAGTATGCAGAGCTGCGCCAGGTTGGTCAGGCCGGGTTTCACGGCGTAACGCATGTCGAACTGGTAGATGAACCGCTTCAGTTCATCGTGCAGTGCCCGCGGAATGGGCCGCGGGCCGACGAATTCCATTTCGCCACGGACGATATTCCATAGCTGGGGCAGTTCGTCGAGTTTCGTATCACGCAGGATTTTCCCGATCGGTGTAATGGCAGGGTCCGATCGCTGCACACCCAGCGCCGTTTCGATTTCGCTGCCCTGTGTCATGGTTCGGATCTTGTAGATATTGAATGGTTTGCCCAGCAGGCCCGGACGCTCCTGCCGGAAGATGAACGGACCACGCGACGTTCCGCAGACCAGGAGAACCAGCAGAAAGAACAGCGGTGAGAGCAGAATACAGAGTATGAACGCTGTGATCCGCTGCGTCCACGACCACAGCGGCGAGGACAGGCACGCTGTCAGCTCGTCGTCGGGATCGAACGACAGAATGATTTCACCTGTTGCCGAAACGAGTAAATCCGACATTGCCTCCTCCTGGTGATGATGAAGTTTTACAACGCTTCATGCTCGAGTTGCCTGTTCCACAGCCGGAGCAGTTCGGTGACCGACCGTATTGCCGACATCATGTCACTGCGATCCGGTTCGGATCGTGCGACGGTCTGGGACGAGAGCACGAAGTTCCGCGTGATTTCCATCACGTTGATCAGGTCCTTCGGCCAGTTGGTTTTGAGAATGGCGTTGCACCCTGCCTGCCTGAGCCGGCCGCGATGGTCCGGATCGATCTCTTCGCACAATGCGATCACCAGGGCATGGGGATTATCCCGCACGACCCCGGCGACCATCTCGACACTGTCGCCGTTGTCCTCGAAGTTGTGACCGATAAAGTACAGGTTGAAACTGCCTGACGGATCGGGATCGAGTCGTGTTTCTACTTCGATGCCGGGGAAGCATTCAGCCAGCAGCCCCTTCATGATCCGCAGTGTCCAGATGTCACCGTCCAGGATAAGAGCACGAACTTTGGATAACATAAACCCCCCACCTGAAAGTACACAGTTTCCGGGATACCCCTACCTTCGGCAGAAAGTTCGCCGAGGTTTATTTCACCGCCGGAAATATCGTAATCTTCAGTACTAACAACCCTGTTATTATGACCCGCTGCGCAGCAGGGGATTTATTTCCGGACGCCCGACGAATGACCACGATTCATCAGGAGACCGCTGCGGCAGGTCCATAAAGCTTCCCGGCCGGATATCCGGCCCATATCCCAATGACCGAAAACCGTGAAATATGTCCGCCGACTTCTGACAATACGTCGTTCCAACTGCCCCCGATGGTTCATCATCATGCTATTCCACCCTTACAGTAAACTGGTACTGCCTGTCTACCGATCAATACATACAGTCAGGAAGGGAATTCTGCATCAATTATTATGTCAGCCTTCCATTGGTATAGTGGGTCTACAATTGATTCTGGTTGGGAGGGGCGAATGAATGCAATGAATGACATAATGCAATCTGCAGGCGTATCACGCCATCGGTTGGGCGCGATAATCGTATTGATCCTTACACTCGCGCCCACCGGCGAATCGGCACGTGCCGCGATCGACACGTACAACCGCTATGCGGATTTCAACGCGGCGACGAATATCAATGACGGTGACAACAGCCACGGCGGTGTGCTCTCACCGAACGGTTCGCTGTGGAGTTATCAGTACCTGACACAGAACAATCGTGACGCCTTCGGCGGCATCTCACCGGCTCAGTTTCAGCCGGTGAATGCCTATAACGATACGCTCTATCGCGAACTCGAATTGAGCGGCTCGACCATCGCCAATCTGAGTATTACCGACAGCAGCCTGAGTAATTACTGGAACCGTGATGATCTGAATCCGGTGCTTCGCAACGCGGACCTGTTCGCCGTGTTCACCGCACCACGGCCGGGGGTGTATGACCTGACCGGGTCCATGCAGTGGTCACAGTCGACTTACGCGACCGGCTACGGCGCACACGTGACGATCGGAACCGTTCAAAACGGTACCTATACCGGCCTGCTCGATGAGATGGTGGGTGACCTGCTGCAGTCAACTGACCTGAATGTGCAGTTCGATGTACCGAATTATTCAGATAATACACTGCTGACCGGCCTGATGCTCGAAGAAGGCGATCAGATCGTCTACGGCGTGCGGGGCAAGGCTGCTCCGCATCAGCATCGGACGATGATGCTTTATGATACCGGCGTGAATATCGAACTGGTCCAGCTGCCCGAGCCGGGTGTCTTGTTCTTCATGGCGGCGGGCTTGAGCCTGATCGTCGGCCAGCGTAATCCGATCGGCAGATCGCCGGCATCATGATCTTGCACGGCGGACAGGTGATTGCCGCTTAGAGGTGAACAGAAAGGACGAAGGCAACCGAGATGCAATGGGGGGAGACGCTGACACCCCGGATTCCGAATCTGATATGGCAGTGCCTCGCTGCCGTCGTACTGATCTTGATGATGATCATATTCAACGGATGCGGCACATCGAGGCGTGTGTGTGACCCGGTTCTGACGAGCGAACATCAACCTGCGTGGGTTTCCGGTCTGAAGGAAAACGTTCAGCCGGTGAGGAACATGTCGCGTGCCGATTCGGCGAAGCCGATTACCGCATCGGTATATCACGACCGCGTCGACCAGATTCCACGCGGCCGCCCGGAAGACCTGACTCGCCGCGTCGATGGCGGACCGCAACATGAAACGGTGGTGCAGGCAGGTGAAATCGTCGTCCCTTCGACCGAGTTACTCACACCGCATCAGATGCAGCAGGCGGCGACGGTGACGGTCCAACCCCAGGTGCGGCAGGAACAGGACAATACCAGACGACGTGCGATTGAACCTGTCGCCGCTTCGGTAGCGGAATCGGAAAACGATCATTCAACACCAGGTCATCCGCATGACTACCATGCCGATGAGATGCCGTCGTTTCTTGAAAAACTCTACGCCGGCAACTACTCCCTAGAGGTGGACCGTCGCATCAGGCAGTTCGGCTACGATTATTTCGACGGCCGGATCATCGTCGATGAAAGCGGACCCGTGCCCATGGACTATATCATCGGGCCGGAGGATGAGATCATCCTGATCGTCTCGGGAAATTTCAATGAAGTGCATCACTGTATGGTTGATCGTGACGGCCAGATCATTGTGCCGGAATTAGGTCCCCTGGCCGTGGCGGGCCTGCCCTACGGTGATCTTGCTGAATATATCAAGAGCGGTTACGAACAGGTTCGAAAGGATTTCGAGCTGACTGTTTCGATGGGCCGGCTCAGGCGGATCAAGATCCATGTGGTCGGTCATGTGAATCAGCCGGGTCTGAAGGAAGTGCCGGCACGGTCCACGGTGATCAATGCCCTGGCGGCCGCGGGCGGGCCGGCGAAAACCGGGTCGCTCAGGGAAATCGTTGTTCGACACAGTAACGGCCAGGTCGAAGAAAAACAGGTTGACCTGTACCAGTTCCTCGTCCACGGCGATTCCGAAGATGTGATGGAACTGCTCAGACCCGGGGATGTGGTGTTCGTCCCCCAGGTCGGACCGACGATCGGCGTGGCGGGCTACGTCCAGCGCCCTGGTATTTACGAAGTCAAAGAGAGCGAGCGGGTGGAATCGGTGATCGACCTGGCAGGCGGGCTGACGCCCTTCACCTTTACGCCTCGCGTTCAGATCGAGCGTACCGTCGACGGCCGCGGACGGGAGACGCTGGATATCGAGCTGAATCAAGACGGACTCCGCCAGGCCATGTCGGACGGCCAGCTTCTGCTGGTCGGCGCGGTGGATCAGCAGATGCAGCCGCTGGTCGAGGTTCGCGGTGAGGTCGTTCGACCGGGCAAGTACCAGTACCGGCCGATGCTCACCGTCAGTGAATTGATCGAACAGTGCGACGGTCTGACGATCGATGCGTACCTGCCGCAGGCGTTTATCTCCAGGCAGGTCGGCGAAGTGGGTTCACTGCAGGCAGTGCCCGAACGCGTGTCACTCGGCAGTACACGACGTATTCTGGTTATCGATTTATCGAAGGCTATGGCGAACGACCAAGATCACGACCTCCAGCTCATGCCGCTCGACCTGGTCACCGTCCAGCACCGACTTGACGCGACCGTCAAGCCCACCGTGAGTGTCCTCGGTCCGGTGCAGCGACAGGGCAGTTACGAACTGACGACCGGGCTTCGCGTATCCGGCCTGATCGCGCTGGCGGGGAATGTGCTGCCGGAGGTTTATTACGACGAAGCCGAATTGATCCGTCAGGTGTACGATGACGTCGGCCGGCAACGTAACGTCGAGCGTTACCGGTTCAACCTCGGTCAGGCGCTGGCCATGCCGGGTACTTCGGACGATCCGATACTCGAGAACGGCGACCAGTTGGTCATCCGATCGCTCAAAACGGCGTATGTGACCGTATTGATCGACGGCGAGGTCCGGTTCCCCGGCCAGTATGTCTTTCCCGCGGGTGTACGGATCACCGATCTGATCGCCGCTGCGGGCGGTGTGCTCGATCACGCCGACCTGCGCGCCGCGGTCTTCACCCGGCGAAGCGTACAACAGTTGCAGCAGGAACGATTCCAGCACCTGGTCGAACGAACACGCCGAACGTTTGAAAGTAAGATGGAACGACTGCTGCGCGACGGCAAGCCGAACGAAGGTGTTGCCGGCAGTGTCGCACTCGAGCATACGAAGGATATGCTCTCCCGAATGTCCGAACAGGAGATGCACGGCCGGGTGGTGATTCCGTTCCTCGACGATGAATTCCCCGACTCGCCGTATAACCTCACTCTCGAAGACGGCGATAGCCTGGTCATACCACGAAGGCAGGAGACGATCGCGGTCATCGGACACGTATTCAACCCGTCGTGTTTCGTCGCTGAACGCGGCCTGACGGTAACCGACGTGATCACCCGCGCCGGTGGAATCGCCGAATTCGGCGACAAGAGTCGGCTTTACGTCATCCGGGCCGATGGACAGGTCCAGAGCCTCGATCAGGACGCTGGCCGACTGACCATGGCGACGAGCCTGCTCCCGGGCGATGTCGTACTCGTCCCGAGAAGCCCGATCGACCGTACCTTCGGCGCTCAGTTTGAAGATGTACTCGAAATCATGAGGATGGCCTCGCAGATCGCCATGCTGTCATCACACCTCGGCGACGGTAGCGAACTGACGGTAACGAACGTTTTCGAACCCCCGCGAAACAAAGGCGTCGCACCATATACTTCGGAAATGCTGAGAAAGCGGTAAATGATACGCAATTACCTGATTTGACATTTGGTATGGTTGTTTCCGCACGTGGCGACGCCAAGGCGCGGTACCATGGTCGGCAGTTCGTGCTAGAATCATGGCGACCAATGGTAACAGGTCCGTGGCGCAAGACTTTATAATTGCAAACCCCGACTAATCGGATATCACTCGTACCTCGTCACCTGTCGTGTCGATATAAGCGCGGATTTTCTGCGTGATGGTCTCGACGGGGCTTTTACTGTCGTTCTCTGTGTAAAGTGAGATGGTTGCAGTATACAATCCATTGTAGCGGATGCCTTTGACACCGGCGGGTGACTTGAAGGTGAAGGCGTTGAAGTAGGGTTCGAAGATCATTTCACTTTCATAGGGTTCGTAATCGTTCAGGGGGTTCTGGTATTGAACTCGAATGTAAAAGGTACCTTCAGGCTCTCGCGTTTTTTCGACTTTGATGTAATACGCCGCCTGCCCGTCGGTGACGACGAACCCGGCGCTGGTGACCTCGATGTATCGGCCTGCCTGAGGCTCGGGATCGGTGTAAATGGCACCGTCCTGCCGAAGCCCTTCAAACCATCGCGGCCCGGCGACCCCGTCGAGGGGTGCGGTGTTCAGTGTCGATATCTCGCATGCAGCGGTAGCGAGTAAGACGAAAGCGGCGATTGCGGCCGGACGAATTGTCATATCAAGGTCTCCGTTATTTTCAGTTGTCCGTTACGTATCTTGCTC